>CAZVVS010000386.1:0-5050 GCA_964630585.1 uncultured Gordonia sp. | reverse complement strand
TGGTCGCCACACCCTCTCACCCGAGAGTGTCGCAACGACCACGTGAACCAGCCGGTGTTGTCGGGTGCCGTAGCTCTTGTAGCGGTGGTGTCTAGTTGATAGCGCAGGTGGCGACGAAAGACATCAGTTCTGTGGCGTCGTCGGTGGTGAACAGGCGGTCCAGCGCATTGTTGAACTCCAGCCGTCGCGCCCACGGGATCGCGACCGCCTCGAACCCCGATGCCATCAGGTGACCCGTCATCATCAATCGTGCAGTCCGCTTGTTGCCATCGAAGTACAGCTGGGCGCGGACCGCCGCGGCGAAGTAGGCAAGCGCCTGCTCCCGCGGGTCCGCGACAGCCGTGAACAGGTAGTCGAGCAGGTCCTGGTAGACGTGAGAAAGGAGCGTCCCGTCGGGTCCGTGCTCGCGTCCGTCGACGACTCCCCCGCTGGCCAGCTGTACCGTTCCCCCGCCTGTCGAGGGGCCCTCACCGCGGAACATTCCCGCGTCGATCGCCTCGTTGCGGGCGACGAGGAGGTGCAACCGGTCACTGACGCCTTTGGAGACCGCGAAGGCGCCTGACTCGACCGACTCCGCCAGTGCGCGGTAGGCAGCACTGAGGTCGAGGATCTGGGTGGCGTCCTCGACCGGGCGGCCGCCGACTGTGACGCCGTCGAGCAACGTCCTCACCTCCGGCAGAGTGAAGGTGTTTCCCTCGAGCGCGGCGGTGTTCCAGACGAGCTCGGGCAATGAGCGGACGAATCGAAACACCGAGCGTTCCGTGGGCGACTCGCCGATGCCCGAGAAGTCGACGGCCCCCCAGGTGATTCCGCACGACTCAAACTGCTCGTCGCGCCTGCTCATCGTCGCTCGCTTCCCGTCCCGACGGCGATCGCGTCGATGCGCCGTTGACGTTCCCCCGCCCATATCAGCGGTGGCCATCTTTCTACACTCTCGAACAGCTCCGCCGAGCCCCGCGCAATCACACATTCTGCGGCCGCGAGGACCTTGACCGGCCGCACGGTATCGGCGAGAAGTTGCATCACCTGACCCGGTTCGGCGTCAACCCAGAGCACCCCCACTCCAGCAACGGGAGTCTGCAGGGCCTCGGGGAGTGCGATTGTGCCCGACAGCGCCCACCGCGATCCGCTCGCGTCGCCAGCCGATGCGAGTCGACCCCAGGTCACCGGCGCGCGCACCCCGGTCGCGAGCACCGCCCCCGGCGAATGCTGCGGCGCGGCCGCGCGAGCGGCCGTGACAGCCGGATCGGCGCTCGCGGACAGTCGGCGCAGCCACCACTGGACGTGCTCGTCGAGTTCGACGTCGACAGAACCTTCCAACATCGCGTACGCAGCGACGGCGGCAGCGTCGTAGAGCGGCTTCGGAGTCAGTTCGAACGATCTACCGCCAGCGGCGAGGATCCGCCACAAAACCGCGAGCCCGAGGCTGTCGGCCGTTGCAGGATCCTTCGCTCGTTGGACCGTCGACACAGACACCCCAGCCGCCGACGCCAGGGAGCGCAGCGACTCCCCAGACTCGGCGATCATCGCCGCAACGAGGGATGCCGCTTGGCTACCTACGCCCGAGGTGTACTGATTCATAGGCACATACTACCCTCGTGTGCTGTTATATCGGCACAATCGGACTTTCAGCGAGCGAGCGCGCGAAGGACGTCCTCAGTGGCGCCGAAGCCCATGCACTTGTCGGTGACCGAACGGCCGTAGACGAGATCGTCGCTGTCGGGCGATTGCGCGCCCGGCTCGAGGAAGCTCTCCAGCATCACACCGCTGATCGGGGCGCCGCCGCGCACCATCTCGGCGATCTCGACGGCCACTTCGGCCTGGCGCACATGGTCCTTGCCGGAATTCGCGTGCGATGCGTCGATCATGACCCGCTGCGGCAGACCGGCCTTGGCCAGCACGGCCACCGCGTGGGCGACCGACTCATCGTCGTAGTTCGGCCCGCCGGTCCCGCCGCGCAGGATGACGTGACAGTCGAGGTTGCCGGCGGTCTCGACGACGACGCCGTTGCCGAAGTCGTCGAGCCCGAAGAACACGTGCGGGGCCGCCGCGGCCTGCACGCCGTCGACGGCGACCTGAATGTTGCCGTCAGTACCGTTCTTGAACCCGACCGGCATCGACAGGCCCGACGCGAGTTGGCGGTGTACCTGCGACTCGGTGGTGCGGGCACCGATCGCACCCCACGCAACGGCGTCGGCGATGTATTGCGGGCTGTTCGGCTCCAGGAACTCGCACCCGACGGGCAAGCCGAGATCGATGATGTCGAGCAGCAGGGAGCGCGCCGTCCGCAGGCCGCGCTCGACCTCGAAGCTGCCGTCCATTCCCGGGTCGTTGATGAGGCCCTTCCATCCGACAGTGGTGCGCGGCTTCTCGAAGTACACGCGCATCACGATCTTGAGGCGGTCGGAGTACTCGCGCGCCAACGGCGCGAGGCGGCGCGCGTAGTCGATCGCAGCGACCGGGTCGTGGATCGAGCACGGGCCGACGACGACGAGCAAACGGTCGTCGGCGCCGGTGAGGATCGCGGCGATCTCCTCCCGGTCGCGGGACACCGCGACAGCGCGGCGCGCGGTCAGCGGCAGTTCGCTGCGCAACGCGTCCGGCGTCGGGATGGGTCGGAATGCCCGGATGCGCCGATCGGATGTCGACTGCGGATTCAGGTCTGGGGTGGTGGTCACGGCTTCTGCCTCTCGCGTTGGTACCCGTGCGGGCCCCGCGTACAGAGCCCTGACAAACAAGAGAGCAGCGACCTGGTGGTCACTGCTCGGGGCTCCGGATGTGGAATGTGCGCGCGAAACTACCGCTTCACCGCAGGCTCACCCGGAGCCTGGGTAAAGCGCCAATACGCGCGCACGGTGGTGTTCACGTCGGAGACAGTACCACTCCGCCAAAAGTCTCGGGCAATCTGATAATCAGATAGCATGGCTTCATGAGGACAATCAGCGCGACGGAGGCCTCCCGAGGCTTCTCCGACCTGCTCGACGCCGTCGAGGCCGGCGAGACCGTTGTGGTTACCCGGGGCAATAGGCGGATTGCCGAGATCCGCCCGGCTTTTCGTCTCACCGGGCGAGACCTCACCGCCGCGCTGTGCGACACGACGCCGCCCGACGCGGATTTTGCATCCGACATCGCCGCAGCAGTCGGCATGCTCACTGCCGACGAGGCGGACCCGTGGGCCGACGAGTAATCCTCGACACGAACCTCATCATCGCCTACGAACGCAACACAATCGACCGCAGCCTCTTCGACGACGACGAACTGGCGATCGCCGCCATCACCGTCGCCGAATACCGCACCGGTATCGAGCTCGCGCGCAGTCCCGAGCAAGCCGCGCAGCGGACCAGCGCGCTGGCCGCTATCGTCTCGGCAGTCGAAGTCCTCGACTACACGGAATCCACCGCGGCGCATCACGCGCGACTGATCGCGTTCGTCAGGCAACAAGGACGCCCACGCGGCGCACACGACCTCATCATCGCCGCACATGCCGCCGAGACCGGGCGCGTGTTGGTGAGTGCGGATGCGTCAGCCCGGTTCGCGACCCTCCCCGGTGTCACCCCCCTGAAACCCGCAGAATATCGGGGGCCAGAGGGAGATTTTCCCTTTCAGGCGCGGTAGTTGTCAGGTTTCGGTGGCCCGCCCAGCGCTGCGCGAATCGCGTCCGGATCGGCCAGCGGCAGGGAGCATGTGGTCCCGCGGCAGACCAGGACCGTGTCGACGGGCTGGCCGGCGGAAATACCGGAATCACCGGCCGCGGTGACCACGGCATAACCGGGCGCGACCTGCCGCGCCAGCGCCAGCATCTCCTCCGACGACGCCGTGACGTGTACCGGGCCGGCCAACCATGCCTCCGTCACCGCAAGCCAATGACCGGCAGCGCGCGGTGCGCGGTCGAGCAGGATCGCAGCGCGGTCCAGGGTTTGCGCGGCGAGGTCGCCGTACCGTCCGGCGGTGTCTGGGTCGGCGAGCATTGACGCCATGACCAGGGCCTCGGCCATGAGCGCGGCTCCCGACGGAGTGGCTCCGTCGGCCGGGTCGCGCGGGCGGATGATCAACCCGCCGCCAGCCGGCGCGTCGAACCACGAACCAGGCTCGGTCGGATCGGCGAAAGTAGCTATCGCACGGTCGAGGAGCTCGAGACCCGCTGTGCGCCACCGCTGTTCACCCTTCGCGCAATACAGCGACAGGAGTGCGACGACGAGGGCGGCATTGTCGTCGAGCATGCCGAGCGGGTCGCCGACAGCACCGTCGAGCGACGCCCGACGCAGCTGGCCGTCGACGATATGGCGCTGCAGCAATTGGTCGGCGCACCATGCCGCGCGCTGCACCCAATCGTCGCGATGCAGGCCGAGCCCCGCCTCCACGAGTGCGGTGATCGCGAGCGCATTCCACACCGTTACGACCTTGTCGTCGCGTGTCGGCTGTGGGCGCTGATCGCGGGCGGAGCGCAGGGCGGCGACGATCCGCTCATGGCGCTCGACGTCGTCGGGCGGTGCGACGATCCGCAGGGTCGATGCCCCTGCCTCGAAGGTGCCAGCCTCTGTCACACCGAAAGTCGTTGCAGCCCACTGGCCGTCGTCGGCGCCGAGGACCTCGACCAGCTCGGCGGGGGTCCAGACGTAGGTGGCCCCCTCCACGCCCGCGGTGTCGGCGTCGAGCGACGAGGCGAACCCGTACGGCGTGCCGAGACCCTCGTCGAGGAAGACGGCCGTCTCTTCGCACACGCGGCCCGCCAGGTCCCGCAACGGCCCGCCGCCGCGCGCGAGCTGTGCATAGGCCCGCAGCAGCAACGCGTTGTCGTAGAGCATCTTCTCGAAGTGCGGTACCACCCAGGCCTCATCGACGGCGTAGCGCGCGAAGCCGCCGGCCAACTGGTCGTAGATGCCGCCTCGGGCCATCGCGACCGCGATGCGCTCGACGACGCCGCGCGCCTCCGGTGACCCGACGCGCTCGCCGTGGCGCAGCAGCGCCAGCATCGCCGACGACGGCGGGAACTTCGGCGCGCGGCCCAAGCCCCCGTTGATCGGGTCCTCGTCGGAGATCAAGGCGGTCG
>CAZVVS010000385.1:0-5050 GCA_964630585.1 uncultured Gordonia sp. | reverse complement strand
CGGCGTTCGCGAGCCCGTGCTCGGTGGCGAACTGCTTGAACGCTGTGAGGTCGCCCGTGTAGAGGCGCGTGTTCACCGCCGCCGCTGCCGCGTTGTCGGGCAACAGCCGTGCGGCCAGCAGCGGCACCTCACCACGAAAGGTCTCGACGGCGCGCAGGGTCATCCGCACACCCCCGAGTTGACAACCGAGGTGTTGCTGCCTGCGTTGCCTGCGGCGACGTAGTGGTAGGACGTGTAAACGTCGAAGTCCCAATCGATGCCGAAGCTCGTCATGTTGATGAGGGGGTTGGCTGCCGTCCAGTTCATGCCGTCCGTCGACTTGTAGCAGAGCAACCCGCCGACATCCGTGACGTAGAAGATGCCCCCGACGAAACGGACCCGGCCCCAGTTGTTCGAACTGCCTTGGAGATCGTTCGACACACCCCAGGTCAGACCGTCGTCCAGGGATACCCGCACGTTCTGCGCCAACTCATTGCGGGTGGCGACCCACACCCCATTGCCGTAGGCCGCGGTGTTCGCGTTGGCTGTACCCGCGAAAGTACCGGCCGCATCCCATGTGACACCTCCGTCCGTGCTACGGGCGCATCCGGAGTTGTGGAAGATGAGAAAAGTACCGTTGTCCCCTATGCCGACCCCACTCCATGTCGTGTTGCTCGGCATCGCGTGGGAAGTCCACGCAACCCCGTCCGGGGAGGTGTAGCAAAGCGCGGAGTTCGTCCGGGAAGCGAGAAAGAGGCCTTCTCCGAATTCGAGATGGGTGATCTCGGGGACGGTCCGCAGCACCCAATTGATTCCGTCCGACGAAGTGAACCCCTGCGTGGCATTCAATCCTGCGGCGAAGACCCCGTTACCGTAGGCGACCCCGTACTGCTTGAACCCGTACCCGCCGGTGTCGGGGAAGGTCGTGGGGCTCGTGTTCCACGTCACACCAAAATCGGTGGAGTAGGCAGCACAGGCACGGGTGATTCCGGTGTCTTGCCCTGCGATGATCGCCAACTTGCTCCCGGGCGCCCCGAAAACAGCGACCGCCCACCGCTTTGCGGACGGAGCCGCACGTTCGGTCCACAAAGGCCCGTCGAGGCAACTGAAGGCCCCGTGCGGGATGCGTGCGCCCGAGAGCGATCCCAGGCTCATATCACCCCCATGTCGCCGCAGAGAATCCAGTCGTTTGCGGCGCGCTTGAGCAGGGTGACGATGCCGTACTGACCGGCAATCGTCGCAGTGAAGCCGTAGCGCACGTTAAGCGTCACGCCGCCCTCGGCGAGGATGTTCACGTCAGCAGCACCTTCTTGGTAGATAAGCGTCGATGCCCCAATCGGAAGGTCGACAGCCGTGTTCCCGGTGTCGAGCGGAATGGTCACGTTCTGTGCCCCGCTCGTCCCGCTGGTGGACAGAGCGTTGCCGTTGTCGGTGATGGCGAGCGTCGTGTCTCCCGGGACATCCCGCCACGCCACTTCCGAAGCGCCACCCGAGAAGTCCAGGGTGAGCGTGTTGGCGTTCTCCCCTGTGCCCCGCGTCGCTTCCACTCCCCCGGTGAGGTTGACCGTATCCACATCCGGTTCACCGAGGTCATCGCCCTCCCACTGCCATTGCAGGAAGTTGGGGAAGTCCTCGGAGTTGACGGGCGGGAAAGGCCCGACCGGGGAGACGCTGAATCCAGGCATGGTGGACCCCTAGACGATGAACTGGCGTGGCCGGGCCCGCTGCGACCCCACGTTGTAGTCGCGCTGCGCTTCGGCCTTGCCGTTGGAGATGCCCGAACGAAACACACGTCCTTGCAGCAGAGCACCCTGCGGATCGCTCCAAGGCTGCCCAGGGACCGCAAGCAGATAGGACAGCGCGCCGGCCTCGATCTCGTTGCTGTACTTCAGCAGCGGTGCCTCGGGGATTTGCGTGGCGCCTTCCTTCGGCTGCACGATCAACGTGATGAGCAGGCTGTAGGCGTCGTTCGGCAGCGGGTCGACGGCGAATTGGGCTTCGGGGAGGTACTGATAGCGCACCGGCATGCCGGGCTGCATGTTCGGATCCCACTGCCCCGAGTCGCTCGGGACGATCGGCCAGTATTGGATGCCCTGCGACTGGCTCTGGGAGCCCTGCATCGCGAAGACGCCGATGACATCGAGGTAGGGGTCGTTGCCGAGGGAGTATTGCCGGCTGTTGGCGACCGTGGCCCCCGCGACCGCGGTGCGCAACCACTGGGTCTGCTTGCACCAGTCGCGCAGCGCGCGCACGTAGGCGCGGCGCAGCGTGATCGTGGGGCACTTGCGGCACACCTGGGCCACGTTCACGAGCTGATCGAAGGTGTCGACCATGTTCATGTCGTGACCCCCGGCGAGGACGCCACCTTCGGTGACAGGGCGAGCTGCGCTTGACTCGTGGCGCCCACGTAGCGGGCCCAGCTCTGCGCGAAGTTCGCGGCTTTGGTGAGGTCTTGCCGCTTGCTGTTCTTCGAGTAGGCGCGCGCCAGCACGAAGTCGAGCAACGGGGCTTGGTAGGACGCCGGCACGGGAATCTCTTCGGCCGCGTACATCACCCGGGGTGGCGTGGCCCCGTAGAGCATCTCGACGGAACCCGAGCCGTTGTTCGGGGGGAACACCTGAAACCGCAGCGGGTTGCGCGGGTCAGCGGTGTAGTGCTCCACCTCGGCCTGCTGGGTCGCCGCCGGCCAGAAGCGGTTCGCCTCTTCGAGCAGGCTCTTGTCGACTTGCGTGACGACCCGGCCCCCGGTCTCGTTGCGCACGATGTCGAGCAGCGCCACGCCGTCATCGGGGATGGTCTGCAGCACGCCCGCGGCCAGGGTCACGAAGTCCTGCACAGTGTAGAAGTCGTGCTTCACGAGTGCTGTCGCCGACAGCGCCTCGTTGAGAAAGTCGAGCAGATCGTCCGCGGACCAAGTGCGATGGGCAGTGTCGAGCAGAAGCCCGGCTGCCTCATCGAGAATCGTGGCCGCGGTGATGCTCATGCGGGTTCCGGCACCTTGCTGGCTTCGAAGAGGCGCATCACCTCCTTGCGCAGCTTGCGGATGTCCTGGGTCGGCTCCAGCACCGTCCCGTACTGCTCGAAGGCGAAGGTCACGATGTCTTCCTTCGACGCGGCGCCGAGGTCGAATTCAGCGGCGGTGTCGGCGCTGTTGACCACGCGGATCGGTTGGTGCTTCACGCCGGTCAGCCAGCGCATGCGCTCGGGGAGCGTGGCGTCGATCGACCCCGTGAATACCCGATAGTCCTTGTGCACACGCAGCCGGGGCGTGTTCGGCATCAGCCGGCCATCGTGGATGTTGATGACCATCGGGTTCACCTTGTCCTGCGCGCGCTTCTTGCTCGCGGCTGCGGCTTGGGAGAGGTTGCTGTCTTGCTGGTCAGAGATCATGGGGTGCTCCGTTTGATCTAGGTTGGTGCGTGAGTGAAAAGGCGACGTTCAGCGTTCAACCGGGATGCCACAGCATCGATGATCGTGCTGTAGATCCCGAGATGCTGGCGGCGCCCGCCGAGCGCGATACGAGCGAGCCAAGCGCCTTTTGAACGCAAGTAGGTGACACCACGAAAGCCCGTGCTCGCATCAGAACGCTCTCGTTGATTTTGACGCTGCTCGCCTGCCGTTGCCTCACGTAGATTCAACCAACGGTTGTCGCTACGCACACGGTTTTTGTGATCGATCTCGTGCATCGGCCAACGACCGGTCATCCAGAACCAAGCGAGCCGATGCGCCCGGTACTCTTTCCCGTCGATCACGATGCGTAGGTAGCCCTTGCCGTCGAGGCTGCCCGCCTTCGAGTAGGCGTTACATTTCCGACGCCCGATGTTCCACATGAAGACCCCAGTCTCGGGATCGTAGTGGAGCAAGAGCTTCAGAACTTGCTGGTCGAGCACGATGCCTCCAACTTGCAAAACCGGCGCCACAAGGGCGCCGGCTTCAGGGGTCGCCGGTCTCAGGAACCGGAGGGGGTCGTGCCCGGGGTGTAGGCGGGCCGCTTCATCTTCCCGGCCTGCCCGTTGCTCATGCTCGGGCCGAGCGGGGAGTGCGGGTAGCGGGCCTTGGCCTTGCCCGACGCCTGGGACATCTCCTTCTGGATGGTCTCGGGCGGCACCTTGACGGGGTAGTTCGCCCCGTAGGGGTTGCTGGTCTTCATCGTCGATTCTCCTGTGAGGGTGAGGAACCGTAGCAGATCGGGCCCGGGGGCGACCCCAGGCCCGATCTTACTGCGATCAGGTCACGCGGACCACCGCGGTGCCCACGTAGTTCGGGCCGATCACCTCGTAGCCAAACACCATCAAACCCCGAATAATATACCCGAAGTCGTTGGGGTTGTCGATCATCTGGCACTCGACGATCTGGCTCGCGAACGTCAGGCCGGCGCTGTGGCCGAACATGACGTAGGTGGCCGGGCCGGGCGAGGTCTGCCGCAGCAGATTGCGCGACTGGTAGAGGGTGAAGCGATCGATCTCGCCCACCTTGCCGTTGCGCGCGATCGACACCCCATCACCGGCCAGTGATGCGATCCGCAGATCGGACATCTTGATGATCGCCATGAAGGCCGGGTTCGCCACCATCCAGCGGCCCTCGTCGCTGACGTTCTGCTCGTCGAGCACCTGACCGCATTGGACGATGAAGTCCACCACGGTTGTCTTGCTCACCGAGACAGGCGTCGTCGAGTCGCCGAGGTTGATGTTGTTGGAGTCGGCGCCAGCCGTGGTGCCCGAGTTGTCGGCCGACACTTCGGCCGGGATGGTCTCCAGCATGTCGGCGTCGGCCGAGATGCGGAGTTGGATCGAGCCGTCGTTCGCGAAGATGTCCGCGAGGTCGAGGTCCGACTGCCGGCTGTCCACGGTCGACAGGGCGACGGCAAAGCTCTTGGCCTGATCGATCGCCAGCGTGACGCTGTTGTTCGTCGGGTACTGAGCCGTCAGGCCCGCGCCGATCACGTAGTCACTGACCGTGACATCGGGGATGGTGCGGATCTTCACCTGGGCGCCGAAGCCGGCGATCTCGCCCTCGTAGTCGGTCGAAGCGATCTCGCCGAACACCGTGGTCTTGTAGAACTTCTCGACCA
>CAZVVS010000384.1:0-5067 GCA_964630585.1 uncultured Gordonia sp. | reverse complement strand
GAACGAATGTGAACAGCACAGAGCGAGGTGACCGCCATCCTTTCGGGAGGGCGACCCCGCGGCCGGCCGGCCGAAAAGCAGTCCTCCAACTCAGTGTGTGCGTCTGCACAATCGCTACGGCTGTAGCGATGTCGGCATCAGCGGTCAGCGCCGACCCCGCGCCGCCCAGCTCGAATTGGCTGGACGAGCTGGTTCAGGATTGCCCGGATTTGTATGTCCTTGCGGGGCAGGGGACGGGGGAGTCTTCGCCGGATGCTCCGGTGAAGGCCGATACCGGGATGCTTGGCACCGTTGTGTCTCCGATGCTGGATCAGGCTCGGCAACTCGGTGCCACGATCGACCGCGCCTACATTCCCTACCCTGCTGGTTTCGGCGGTGCAGTCGCGGGCGGCAAAGAGTCCTACGCGGTGTCGGTGTCGACCGCGTTGGACAACTTCCGAGCAGCAGCGAAGAAAGTAGTCGAGTCGTGCCCGGCCACGAAGCTCGCAGTCATCGGCTACAGCCAGGGTGCACACGCAGCATCGAACTTCCTCGAAGAAGTCGGCAAAGGCCAGGGCGAGATCCCCGCGTCGGCGATCGCGATGGGCGCATTGTTCGGTTCCCCCACCCGCTCGGCAGGATCGGGTGTCTTCCCCGGCACCGCACAAGACAAGCCCTCACCGGTGCCGGGAACCACCGGTACGGCGGTCAGCGCCCTGCCCGCTGTGGTGACCACGGTCGCGACCGGTAGCGGCATCGGACCCGTCGCCGACATCGCCGCCGACTTCGGATCACTCACCGGCCGTGTGTCCTCGTGGTGCCAGAGCGGGGACCTGGCCTGCGATGCGCCCCCGGACGCCCCGATCGCGCGGGCGGTCACCAATGTGGCCGGTCAAGCCGAGGTCGGCGGCGACCCGTTCGTCGCGATCCAGACCATCGGGTTGTCGCTGGCATCGACTGCGTTCAAGGTCGGTGTCGACGTGATCAACGAAGACATTCAAGTACCGCAGAACTCGATCGAGAATCTGTCGATCTCTCAGCGAAAACCGTTGTCGCAGCGAATCGCTGAAGCTTCCGACCCGCGGGTTACACCGCCGACTGGGCAGGAAGCGATCGCAGCCCTGATGAAGGTCGGGCTGGTCGCGATGAACGCTGTGATCACGGTCGCGAAGAAAGTGATCACGCCAGCCACCATCGCGGAGGTCGCTGCCGCCGGGCTTGCGAATCCCGCGGCTGCCTTCGGGGTGATCGCCACCAAGACCGCAGCCGCGGTCATGACGCTGATTCCGCCGGCCACGACGCAACGGTTGGTCACCCAGGCCTTCAACGTGGTGAAGAACGAAGTCACCGCCAACAAGGACCTGTTCACCCTTGCGGCGCTGACGAAATACGCGAATGTGCAATCCGCGCACAAGTCCTACGGATCGACCGCTGCCACGTCGTCGGGGGTGGCACCCACTGCCTACGTCGCGCAGATGCTGGCCGCTGTCGCCGCAGACCTGCACGGCAGCAGCGGTTCCGCGGACACCTCGACTGACAACCCAGGCCTGACCGGTTCCTCGGTCCCGTCGACGACGACATCACGCCCGACCAGCTCGCCGACGACGCCGAGACCGGCGGCGACGGTCACCGAATCCACGTTCTCGCAGAACGGGCTCTCGCCCACCAACACGTCTGAAGGGACGACGAACTGATGAGTAAAGGCAAACACCATCGCCACGCCAAGGGCCTCACGGCCACCGGCACAACGGTATTGGCGGCAGCCGTAATCGCCGCTGCTTGCGGCGGGACCGCCACGGCAGCGCCGTCGCAGGGCGACACCACCCCCGCTCCCTCGACCCAGGGCGGTGTCACGACCGCACCACCGAACACCCAGGGCGGTGTCACGACCGCACCACCGGCCACGCAGGGCGGGGTCACCACAGCTCCGGCGGCTCCGTGGGTGCCGGTTCCGAGCGAGTACCAGCAGGTGCCATCCAAGCCGATCCCGAACTACGACTACGACACGAACACCTACAATGCGCCCGCGTACCCGACTTATGTTGCGCCGATCGACTATTCGCAACTGCATTTGCCGACCGCGATCGACACACCGACCCCGTTGATCATTGCTCCCCGCGACACCCTCCGGGTGGGCAACTACCACGTCGCGCAGCCGAACTGGGTCAGCGACGACACCCTGGATCGCACCAACGCGACCACGGGTGCCATCGAGGCACAAGTCACCGACTTCTGGATCAGCACCGGTGTACCGGCGGATCAAGCTCAAAAGTTGGCGGCTGCCCAGATTGCCGGCGTCGGTGGCGGTGTGATCGTGGGCGCTCTTGCCGCTGGCGTCCCGGCCGCACTCGTCGGTGGCACCGTGGGTGGTCTGATCGGCGGCACGATCGGCGGCATCGTCGGCGCAAATGTGGGCAACGTCCTCCTGGTCCCTGGTGTCGGTTGGGTTCCCGGCGGAATCGTCGGCACCGCGGGCGGTGCGGCAGCTGGTGTGGCTATCGGTGCTGCCGTGGCCGGCATTCCGGCTGCCCTCGTTGGCGGCCTTGTCGGTGGCACGGCCGGGTTCGTGACCGGCACCGCATACGGCGACGGCCAGGGTGGCGAGCCGATCGACATCGACTTGCCCGATATCGGCCAGCCCGAGATCA
This sequence comes from uncultured Gordonia sp., assembly GCA_964630585.1. Taxonomy (GTDB): domain Bacteria; phylum Actinomycetota; class Actinomycetes; order Mycobacteriales; family Mycobacteriaceae; genus Gordonia. Next base: position 2,440 of record CAZVVS010000384.1, on the reverse strand, counting down.
CCAGCCAGACCGAGGACACGCTGCAGAGCTGGGAGACCAACCCGATCGGGGCAGTGGCAGCAACCGCAGTGCGCGATGCGTACGCGTTCGCTCCGGTGCTCGATGCCCAGATCCGCGACGCCGTCACCGCACTGCCGGGCGGTGAGCAGGCCGTCACCGGGTTCGACCAGGTCGTGACCGACTTTCAGAAAGCCACCGAGATTCCGGGATTGCCGCTGGGATTGATCACCGGCGCGATGGGGACCGGAATTCCGGCGTGAGCACGCGGGCGGCACCGCAACCACGGTGCCGCCCGATTCGATCGGGGAGGAAAAGAATGATGTCGGACAATCGGATAGACCAGTTGTTTCCTGACGTGACAGAGCAATACAACAACACGTTACCCACCGCGGGGGAGCGGGGATTTCCCGTGCCGCAGGCGACTAAGCCCGCGCAATCCGCCACTGTGGACACGGCTGCCGATCACGTCGAGGACCTGGTGGGGGTGGACTCCCACGTCCACACCACATACGACGATGACTACGACATCGACCCGGATCCTCTTGCGCACGGACCGGATTGGGTGCGAGCACATATTCCTCGTCACGGACTCGACGTCACCGAGGAGTCCCGTCGTGCGCTGCCCGCGCGACTTTCGCGGCGCAAGGCGACACCAGCGTCCCTGGTTCCTGTAGTAGCGAGCGAACCGATCGTGTCGACCGAGGATGCTTCCGAGGACGAACCCGCCCCACCGGCCCCGGCGAACACCACAGTTCGCGCACGCAACGTTGGTACCAAACGGGGTTGGGCAATCGGTAGCGCGGTCGCTGCTGCCGTAGCCGTGATCGTCGGGGCCGGGATGGTGGCACTCGACTCCGACGGCAGCGACGCCACCGCGATCGAAACTTTCGCCTCGGCCTCCTCGGCGACCAACACCGCGGCCAGCACCGCAACATCGGCACCGTGGTGTGAAAGTTCCTCCGCCGCTGGCACTGTCACCGGTCGCGGACCAGGCGAACCGAGCACCGGTCCAGGTCTGATCCAAGCCTTCGACTACGCCTACTACGTCGAACGGGACAGCGCCAAAGTCGCGTCGATGATGCTCTACCCCAGCCGAGTCGAAGACATCACCACCTCCATCGCCGATGCCGCGAACCGGGGGGTGCAGCACTGCGTCACGATCGTGTCCACCCCTGACCCGGCCGTCTTCGACGTCGCACTGCAACTGAGGACCTCCCCGAACTCGCAAAGCGTTGTCGCCCAGCACATCACCATCGCCACCACCGCCACCGGACTGAAGATCGGCACCATCGTGGAGGTAACCCGATGAGCAACGTCGTCGCCATGCGCCGCACCCCGAAAGTCTCCGACCCAGAGACTGTGTCGGCAATCATCGTCGCCGGATCGGGTGGTGCAGCGACCACGACCACGGCGTTCGGGTTGGCCACCGCTTTACGGGTCGGGACCGGCAAGGCCGTCTCTGCCGTCGACGCCACCACTGACGGCGGAAACCTGTTGACCCGCACCGGAGTCGGTGCCATAGATCCGGCACGGACGATCCGCCAGCTCGACTCTCGCATGGCGGTCACCTCCAGCGGAGTGGTGATCGTGGGCAGTGGTGACAGTGGCCACGGCACCGACCCTGCGCTGGTCGACGAACTGCTCGCAGCGCGCCACAGTGCCCGGTTCTTCGACGTGGGAACTGCACTGCGCTCGCCGCGCCTGACTCCGCTGATCGAATCCGGGGCCTCGCTGGTCGTGGTCGCCCCGGCCCGCGCCGAACCGTTGAGCCGGATGCGCGCCGCCGTGCAATGGCTGATCGCGCGCTACGGACCGACGACATTGGGCACCACCATCGTGGTCGTCTCCCACCAGCAACCGACCCCCCTGGTGGACCTGACCCCGATCCGGGACGCACTCGCACCCCGCGTTGCCGGGTTCGTCGAAGTGCCCTTCGACAGCGCACTCACCACTCCCGGCGTACTCGACCACCGCCGACTCGCACCCGCAACCGTCGACGCCTGGACCGACGCACTCGACGTACTCGGTGCCGTGATGCACACACAACACAACGAATCCACCACTCGGACAAGGGAACAAGCGCGATGACACTGGCACAGATCCGGACCCAGCGCATCGATACCACACGGCCGGGACCGGCCGTGTGGTTGCTCGGAGCCCACGGCGGCGCCGGTGTCTCCACCCTGGTCCATTACCTGCGTTTCACCGGTGACTGCCACCGGCAGTGGCCGTGCGGCACCGACCGCGAAGCCGAATCGCCCTACGTGGTGATCGTGGCCCGCGAGACCAGTGACGGGCTCAAGGCCGCACACGAGCTGATTCGTGAGCACCACGACCTCGGGCTGGCCAGCGAGCTGCTGGGCCTGATCACTGTCGCCAGTTCGCACCGCCTCGACAAACGGGTGCGTCAGTACCGCGACGTGGTGACTGCCCCGGCGTC
>CAZVVS010000383.1:0-5072 GCA_964630585.1 uncultured Gordonia sp. | reverse complement strand
GGCGGTGACGCCGGTGACGGCGGTGCTGGTGGCACCAATGGTGGTGTCGGTGGTGTCGGTGGTGCCGGAGGCATCGGTGGAGGCAGCGACAACGGCGGTGACGTCGGCCAAGGCGGTGACGGCGGCAACGGCGGTGCCGGTGGCAACGGCTCTGACGGCGGCGCCGGCGGTGTCGGTGGCAAGGGTCTTGGCGCGGGTGCCCAGGGCGGCGCCGGAGGTGCCGGTGGATCGGGTGGCTCGTACGTGAATCCGACCCACACCGGTGACGGTGGCGCTGGTGGTGCCGGTGGTGACGGCACGGTTTCGGCGACCGCTGGTGGTACCGCATCGGGTGCGGCAACCGGTGGTGCCGGCGGCAACGGCGGCAATGGCGACGGCTTTGGCCAGGCCGGTGGCACGGGCGGTGACGGCGGCGACGCTGACATCAATGCCACCGGTGGTTCAGCTTCGGGCACCGTGACCGGCGGCGCTGGCGGTTCATCGTCGGGTACCGGGGATGCCGGTGACGGTGGCTGGGCCACGATTCAGGCCGGCTATGCCGGTACGCCTGGCGGCACGGTGTCGGGCACCGCAACCGGTGGTGTCGGTGGTGATGCCGCGATGGGTACCGGCGGTACCGGCGGCGGAGCCCTGTTGATGGGCTCGGGCACCGGCATTGTGTCGGGCACGACGGCCACCGGCGGTGCTGGTGGCGACGGCAACGGCTACAACGCCACCGGCGGTGACGGCGGTTTCACCAACGTCTACGCCCAGTCCGGCAGTATCACCGGTTCGACGGCGACCTCGGGTGACGGTGGCGCCGGTAACGGCGGTGACGGCGGGGACGGCGGCATGGGTTGGATCCAGTCGTACGGTGCGACCATCACCAGCAGCACGTCGACCGGTGGTGACGGCGGTGACGGCGGCTACCACGGAATCAGCGGCGGCGGGTTCGTCGGAGGTGACGGCGGCGACGGTGGTGACGGCGGCAACAGCACGTTCTGGCAAAACGCCGGCCAGACGCAGACCGGTGCCCACAACTCCGGTGGCGACGGTGGCGATGGCGGCAACGGCGGCACCTATGTCAACCCGGTCAACAACGGCAAGGGTGGGGACGGCGGTGCTGGCGGCATCGGAGGCAACTGGTCGAATCACATCGGCCAAGGCGGCAACGCCGGCAACGGCGGTGATGGCCAGTCGGATGGCACGCCGGGTACTGCTGGAACTGCGGGTGCGAACGACAACTAGGCGGGTACGAACGACAACTAGGTAGGTCGTGTAAACGACTGAATCATCGGCTGATGGGCCTCACGATCTAGCGATCGTGAGGCCCATCGCCGGTCTAGTCGTCGAGCGCTGTAGCGCCGGGGGCCTCCGTGAGTCAGCGGGTCTGACCGTCGACGAAGGGGCCGAGGACGCGCTGGACCTCAGCGAATTCGGGTGCGGTGAAGAGCTTGTTGTCCTCGGCGTCGCCCTTGACGAGGGTGATTATCGGGCAGTCCTTGACGCTGGCACCGTCGATCGCGATGTCGCCGACCTTCTTACCCGTGTGCGCCTCGACAACTTTGCCCCGATAGCGGCCCTGATAGACCGGCACGGTTCCACGGTCGAATTGGCACTCGCCGACCTTGGGTCCGGTTTCCACGTCGTCGAAGCAGGCGACGAGCTGGGTCGCCTTGACGTCGTCGGTGTTGAAGCCCGCGGGAGCGTCGTAGGTGGGGTGGACTTGGCGCAGGCTCGTGCCCGTGTCGCTGCGTGCGAACACTGCGATCGGATGAGGGGCGGAGCCGGTGAACACAGCGGCGGAAGGGAAGTAGGTCGGTGCCCTGCCGCACACCTCGGAAAGGTCGTGGCTGGACTTGAGCTCCTTTGTCGACGGCTTCGCCGTCCAGAACATCCAATACACCGAGTAGGCCAGGCCTGCGACGAGCACGACGGCCGTCGCAGTGACGACGCGCCTATTCAGGGGGCTGAGCGGGACCGCCACGCCGCCGTTGCGCTTGGCGCGCGCGGTCGAGGCGATGACGTAGGTGATGGGCGCGATCGCGCACAGCGCGAGGATCACGCCGGGCAGGACGCCGCCGCGCTGGAACGACAGGAACGAGAACACGCCCGCGGCGAGCGTGAAGAGAACGGTCAAGCGAACCACGATGGAACCCCCCGGTTGAGATGTGCGACCCAGATGCGCAACGCCCGAAACGCTAGCACCGTGGCGGAACGTCATCGATACCGGGCCGGACGACCGAATCAGCGGTGTCAGACATGGGATTAGAGGTGGTATTCTAAGTGGCATAGATGGGGTGATTGCCATGACAACCGCAGTGAAGCGCACCGACCTGGCGGTATACGAACGGCTCACGCGGATGGACGACGCTGAGCTCGTCGCCGGGATCCGTGACCTGCTCGGGGCGAAGCTGACCGCCTACCTCGGCGAGGTCACTGAAACGCGGACGGTGCGGCAATGGGCCGAAGGGGAACGGGCCATCCGTTCCTCGGTCGCACGCGAACGGCTGCGCGTCGCGTTTCGCGCCGCGTCGCTGGTCGCCGAGGCAGACTCGCAGCGCGTCGCCCAGGCCTGGTTCCAGGGGCTGAACCCGATGCTCGACGACCAGTCGCCCGCCCGCTACCTGCGAGAGGCCTCCGACCAGGAGAAGGCCGGCGCTCGGGTGCTGGCATCGGCTCGTCAGTTCGCCGCGGTCGGTTGAGTTCGTGGGTGGGAATCCACGAGGACGCCCCCACCGACATCGGTCCGGTGGCCGTTGCGCGCGTCCGCCGCCAGATGGTCTACCGCGTCGGTTTCGGGCCGCGGCCGTGGCAGTGGACGCCGTGGGACTTCGCTGTCGCCGGGCGCTTCGACGGCCGTTGGGATGATCCCGACGGTGTCTGGCGAACGCTGTACGTGGCTGACTCGCCGCTCGGCTGCTACCTCGAGGTGCTCGCACGGTTCCGCCGCGATCCAGGTCTGGCTGACGCCTTGGATGACATCGGCGACGATCCCGACTATCCGACTCTCGCCGCGGGCCTCGTCCCGGCCGAATGGCGGACACGCCGACGCCTGGCCCGCGCGAGCATGACCGGGGTGTTCGTCGTCGTCGGATCGGCGTCGACGTTGGCGACGCTGCGCCAGCACTTCCTCGTCGTCGCGCGTGCTCTCGGCATTGCCGACGTCGACGCGGCCGCGGTGCGGACTCCCGCGCCTCGCGCCTTCACGCAGACCGTCGCCAAGCGCCTGTACTCCGTCGAACTCAACGACGGTGAGCCGCTCGGCGGCGTGGAATTCTCATCGCGTCACAGTGACGAGCACGTCCTCTGGGCGATCTTCGAACGGGCGCGGGACACGTTCACCAGTGCACTGCTGACGGGACGACGGTCATCGGCGATCGAGGCCGACGACGTCGAACTCACGAGAGCGATGGAGATCCACCGCTTGGCTTGGGCTTGATAGGGCCGGATGATTGTATTTCCAGAACTAAATTCGCTTTCCTATGGCAAGTATAAAAGACAGTGTGACTATTTACGTAGGGGATGGGCTCAGAATTCACGAATAGCGTTCCTCTTAATTGCATATCTGCGGGACCTAGGTCCTCTTGAGGAAGAGCGATTAAGTGTGCCTGACCTGCTGTCTCTGTTAATTTTATGCCCACCTTGGATGTTTATTCCGGTTTGTATTGTGGGCCGATAAGTCCGCGCTTAATGTCGGCGAATGGCGAACATCTCCAAGCGTCGAGTCCGAGTAATTGCCGCTGCCGCGGGTCTGAGTCTTGCCCTATTGGGCGGAGGGTCGACGACAGCGAGTCCAGGCTCAGGCGGGTCCGGAGGATCGGGCGGTAGCGCCAGTAGCAGTGGCGGGGGGAACGGCAGCGGCGCGGGGGGCAGTGCCGCCAGTCGGGGCTTCGGCACCAAGGGCACCAGTAGCGGAGGAACCGGTTCGGGCTATGGCACCAAGGGCACGGGTAGCCGGGGTGCCGGTCCGGGTTCAGGGTATGGGACCAAGGGCACGGGTAGTCGGGGTGCTGGTGCGGGTTCGGGGTATGGCACTAAGGGCACGGGTGGTCGGGGTGCGGGGACAACGGGTTCTGGTGACGGCGCCACCTCGGGCGACGGCCAGGGTGCTGGTGCGCAGGGTTCGGGTACTCAGGGTTCGACGGGTAGTGGTTCTCGGTGGGGTGGTGCGGCGCGGAGTTGGGGCGGCAACACAGGTAACACGTGGGGCGGTAGCCGGGGGAATTCGTGGGGCGGTAATGGTGGGGCTCCGGTGGCGCCGGGTGCCTCAGATGGTTCTGATGGTTCGGGCGCGGCGGGGCAGCAGGCGCCGGGTGCGGCGGCTGGTGAGTCGGGGTCGGCGCGTCGTGGTGGTGGGTTCTCTTTCCCGGGTCACAACGGCACGCCCGGTGGTGTGTTCGGGTCGGGCAGTCGGCCCGGCACGGGCAACGGCACAGGGGGCAGCGGTGCTGCAGACAGTGGAACAGCGGGCAACCGTGCTCCCGGTGGCCGAGGGGTGGGTTCGGTGCTCGGCCCGTCAGGTGACGGGAGTGGTGCGATTGCGTCGACGCGGCATCGGTGGTCGACGGCGGGTGCGGACGTGTCGGCTGAGGGTGTGACGGCGCAGAGGGTGTCGCGGTCGGCCCAGGTGGCGGCGGCGTTGGCGCCGGTGGCTACGGGTCAGGTGGTGGCTCCGACCGCGTTCGCGACGGATGCCGACTCGCTGTCGGAGCGAGAATCGGCGAAGACTATGGAGAAGAAGTCGTTAAGCACGACGGTGGCGTCATTGTTGGCGGCGCCGGTGCTCGGTGGCGCGACGGCTGCCGGTGGTGAAGGCGCGGCGAATCTGGCGGCGCTGTGGGCGGCTGGTCGGGAGACCGGGGCCCGTGTCGACACCAAGCGCCCAGATCTGGGTGGCGTCGGCGTCGAGTTGAACGAGGGCGACTCGGCGCGACTGAGTGTCTTTGCCGCTGCCGACGCGCAGACTGAGTCGGCGGAGCCGACGGTCACATTCGATTCGCCGGTCCAGGTGTTGGTGGCGCCCGATAACACGATCCACGCGGTCGATGCCGACGACGCGACTGGGGCGCAGGCGCGGTTCTTCGCGCCGC
>CAZVVS010000382.1:0-5077 GCA_964630585.1 uncultured Gordonia sp. | reverse complement strand
CGGCGATCTGGTGGCCTCGGAGGGTGTCGGCCTTGGCGGCGAGCGAGGCGCGGATGCGTGCGCCGTGCGACCCGGCGAGCGAGACGCTCGCGGCCAGCTCTGCGAGCTCGCTGACACCGAGCCGTTCGGCCAGACCGGCGAAGGTGTCCCAAGGCGACTGGCCGGTGAGGCGCGCACGGCGCAGCTCGCTGCGGATGGTCTGGTATCCCCATCCGTCACCGGCATCCGCGGCCGCGTGCAGGGCGGTCTCGATGCCGGCTCCCCCGGCGAGGAGCACGTTCACCAGATCGAGGTAGGACGAGAGCGTGTGGCGGAACGCCCGGCGTCTGCGCTCGGCTTCGTCTCGGAGCAAGAAGTCAGGAAGCACGAACCCGGCGACACAGGTGACCAGAGACAGGACGCCGACGACACCGATGGGCAGCTCCATGCCGGCGAGGACGAGCCCGGCGGCTGCCAGGTTGGGCACGAGCAGACCAGCGACGCCGCCGAGGAGCTTGTCGAAGGCGTGGCGCTCGGGGCTGCGGCCGACGAGCTCGAGCTCACGCCGCAGTCCGGTGCTGTCATGGCCGAAGGCTTCGACTATGCGCCGCGAGATCGAGCCGACCCGGTCGATCATCGGATCACCCGTCGGCACCGCGGCCCCGATCGGCGCGCCGGGCTTAGCCAGATCGCTGAGGATCGCAGCGATCGGTGTCGGTCGTGGTGCGAACGCTCGCCATGTCAACAAGACGCCGAGCCCGACACCGCCCCCCAGGGCGAGCATCACTACCGCGTTCACGATTCGACTCCGGTGAGTGAGAGGCTGGTGGCCCGAGCTGTGAACCGGTCCGGCAGGTCGATGCGGGCCATGCGAGTGAGCAGCCAGCCTCCGGTGGCGAAGATCGCCCCCACGATGGCGAGGACGAACTGGCCGGCTGGCGTGTCGTAGACCTCGAGGTACTCCCGGTTCACGAGGGCCAGGAACACGACGGCCACGGCGACGACACCCACGATCACCTTCGTGGCCGTTCGGACTCGGGAGCGGCCGACCTCGACCCGGATGCGCATCCGTGCTTCCCCCCGGGTTGCTTCGGCGAGCCGGGACAAGAGGCTGGACAGGTCGCTCGCCTCCATCCGGGCGGCGATGACGAGCGCCGCGACCACGAGGTCACCGGAGGGATGGTCGAGGTCCTCGCCGAAGGCGACCAGGGCATCGGGAAGGCGCTGGTGCTCGAGGCGCAGGACGAGCCTGCGGACTTCGGTCTCGATCGGCGCGGGCGCAACCGGCGCGGTCGCCACGATGGCTTCCTCCAGACCGGATGCGGCGACGATGGAGTCGCGGATCATCTCGGTCCAGGAGGCAATGGCCTCGGTGCGGGCGATCACCTTCTCGCGTTGCGCCCGACCGCCGAGCACACCCGGCAAGGCCACGGCGGCCAGGGCGGCAAGGACACCGCCGACGATCCAGCCGGTGACGGCCCAGACGATGACGAACGCTCCCAGACAGGTCGCGGCGCGGGTGACGCCGGGTCCGGTGACCACCTGCCTGGCACCGCCGCCGATGCCGTCGAGCACGGGACGACCCAAGAGGCCGGCGATGACGAGGAGCAGCCCGAGCGCGATGCCGGCAGCGAGTGAGGCGACCACGAACACGCTCATCTCCACCACCCATTGGCCAGTGCATGGGCCTCGACGTCGAAGCCGTACCGGTCGAGCTTGTCGATCAACTCACGCGACGGCGGGGCCGCGGGTGCGGCGGCGCCGGTGGGGTCGGGTCGCCACAGCTCGTTGGACACGACCTGCGCGCCTTCGACCGCTCCGGTGACCTGACGGATGCTGGTGATGCGTCGGCTGCCCTCGACCCAGCCGAGGTGGACGATCAGGTCGACGGCGTTGGCGACGAGCAGGTTCGTGACATCGGGGGTGAGGCGTTCGGGTGCCATGGCGGCGTACATGGCGAGCCGACCGAAGACGCCCTTGGACGAGTCGGCGTGGATCGAGCACATCGACCCGTCGTTGCCCTGTGACATGGCGAGCAACATCGGCAGCACCTCGGCCCCACGGACCTCGCCGACGATGACGCGGTGGGGGTCCATCCGCAGCGCTGAGCGCACCAGGTCGGCCAGGGTGAAGGCACCCACTCCTTCAGTGTTCGCCTCGCGCGCCTCGAGCGTCTCGTGGTCGGGGTGGAGGTCCTCGAAGCGTTCGAGTCCGATCTCGAGCGAGTCCTCGACGGTGATGAGGCGCTCCTCGGCGTCGATCTCGTTGATGAGGCAGCGCAGCATCGTGGTCTTGCCGGTGCCGGTGCCTCCGGCGACGATCAGGTTCGCTCGGGCCTTGACCGCCGCAGTGAGGAAGCCAGCGAGCAGATCGTCGCACACGCCCCGATCGACGAGCTGGTTGACCCGGTGGATGTCGAAGTCGTGGCGGCGGACGGTGACGGTCGGTCGGCCCGACACCGCCATCAGGGCGTGGAGTCGGTCGCCGTTGGGAAGCTGGAGGTTCAGCTCCGGCTGGGCGTGGTCCCAGCGACGTTCGCTGCGACCGAGCCGCCGAGCAGCGGTGGCGATGAGATCCACGAGCTCGTCGTCAGAGGCCGCCACGGCGGGCCCCCGCTCCTTCGTCCCGTCGCGCAGGGTCAGCCAAACGCGGTCCGAGCCGGAGATGTGGATGTCTCGAATCGAGGGGTCATCGAGCAGTGGCTGCAGACGGGCGAGTCCGTGAAGCCGGTCGAGGACGGCGACGGTGACGGCATCCTCGGTGGGTTCGTCGAGCGGAGCCTGCCCGGCCGAGTAGGCGTCGGCGGCGAGTCGCCGTAGCTCGTCGGCGAGCAGCTTGCGGGCAAGGGCCCGTTCATCCGAAAGCGACAGCCGGCCGTTCCCAGCCTCGTCGTGTGACGCATGGGTGGCGGTCAACGCCTCGCCCACGATGCGGTGGAGTCGAGCGACCAGCTCGGCGTCGACCCCGTCGTCGATGTGGCGGCCTCGCGGTTCTGCGCCGTTCAGGCTGTTCGCAAGCAACGGAGCGCTCATCGCGACAACACCGCCTCGCCAACCGACGTGGGGACTGTCGCAAGGCGGGTCTCGATGATGTCGCCGAGGGCGACGACCGCTCGGGCGAGGCGGGATCGACCGACGGCCTTCGACGACGCGCCGCCGTCGCGGAGGTGCTCCGCCGTTACGGGGTCGTCGGGAAGGTGAGCGAGGACCTTGCATCCCAGAGCATCAGCGACGTCGCCCGATCGGTAGGGACCCTCGCCTGCCAGGACGACGGCGAGCTCGCCCCTTGTCGTGCGGCGCAGGGTCCCGAGGGTGTGTGCCGCGCTCACGACCTGTTCCGCAACCGGCCGGATCACGACCACCGCCAGGTCGGCCGAGTCGACGAGTGGGGCTCGCCGCCACACTCCGCCCCCATCGACAACGGCCCATCCGTCGGATCGAGCGAGGACCGACGCGATCCGCTCTCCTGCCGAGCGCCACAGCGCCTCGGCTGCTTCTCCCGAGTCGGACCCGACCAGGACGGCGACACCGCCTGCGTCTTGAGCGTGGTCGAGCCAGCCACCGGGCTGGGTCGGGTTCGACGCAGCGAGGGTGACCAGCCCCGGCTCACGGCCCAGGCTGTAGCGAACCGCCACGACGCCACCGGTCAGGTCGGCTTCAACGAGCGCGGCACCCTCGAGGCGGGCGGCGAGCAGCAGCGCTGTGGTCGTGACCCCCGGAGCGCCCCGCGCCGAGCACAGCGCGACGGTTCTCACGGCGACACCTGCACCAGTCGCAGCGATCCTGATCCGGAGGCAGCAGCGACAGCCTCGGCGTCAGCCTCTGAGGTGAGGACCGACACCAGCCTCCGATCGCCGGTCAGTTCCTCGACCGAGACCACCGTTGCCTCTCGGGCGATCACGTTGCCCGAGCCCGTCTCGCCGTCATCGGCGGAGTCGGCGATGGCTTCGGGAGCAGCGGCGTCGCCAGAGCGCACGATGGTCACGCGGTCCCCGGGCGCCAGTCCCAGGTCCGGGTACCCGCCCGGGTCGAGGGAGAGTCCGACGATGCCTTCGCCTTGTTCGAGCGTCGGGCGATCAGCCACCACCGAACGGGTCACGAGCGTGCCCGGCGCCAGATCGACCAGAGCGACCCGGCCGACCACCTCGGTCATCTGCGATTCGCTCATCCGAGCCAAGGCGTCGTCGCTGGAGACGTAGACGACGCGGAGGTCGTCGGATGAGATCACATCCCCTCGTTCGACGGTTCCGACGACGGCGAGTGCAGGCGATCGGTCGACGGCGCTCAGGTGCCAGAGGACGGCACCGAGGGCGAACACCGACATGACGAGGACGCCCACCACGAGCTCGGGCATGCGGACCCGACGACCGGGTGGGGCGAGGGAGATGGTTGCGGGAGATCCGTGGCCGTTGGAGCCGGGAGTGCCGGCTCGCGGGGCGCGGACGGTGGGTGTGCTCGCCATCTCAGCCACCTCCTCGAGTTCCGATGGCCTGGATCTCGCCGACTTCCACATCGATGCTCGACGTGCGGGCGATGGCGGGGAGCGTCCCTCCGAAGGGAGCGTTGGACGTCCAGGTCACCTCGAGCCGAACAGTGGCCGACAGGTCGAACGTGCCGGCATCGCTGGACGCCGAGGAGTGCCGGTAGGTGTGGGTGCAGTTGCTTGCCTCCTCGGCCGCTCCCGGAGTCCATGCCGTGCCCGGGCCCGTGCACACGACGCTGTCGCCGTCGCCAAGCCCCCAGGTGACCGACACGGGCCGGGCGGTCACGGTCGACCACACCCTGCCGGCCTGCGCCGTCGCGGTGTAACCGTGCCACCAGCCGCCGTCGATCCACAGCCACGTCGGGATCTGCACATACAGACGGCCGGCTTCCGAGGGGCTCGTCCTGATCGCTGGCGGAGCGATCTGAACCGAGGCCAGAGCCTGCTGGGCGAGAGCCAGGGGATCGACGAGGCCGCCTTCAGGGATGATGAAGTAGCCGCCGACTTCGACAGCACCGACGCCTTCGCACCAGTACTCCAACCACCGTCCGGTCTCGGAGTGCTGCGTCTCCAAAGAGTCGACGTCGTAGATCGACGTCTGGAAGTCGTCCTCGAT
>CAZVVS010000381.1:0-5104 GCA_964630585.1 uncultured Gordonia sp. | reverse complement strand
GTGTGGTTGATGGCAGCGGTTGTCGTCGCGGTGGCCCTGGTGGCGGTGCGGCTGCAGGCGCACGGTGCAAAAGGCAGAATGAAAAAGGTGCAAAAGGTCGACTGAAAAAGGTGCAAAAGGTAGAATGGGCCGATGCCCGCCTACCGACAACGCATCGCGGACACCGAGCTCGAGGTGCGACTCGGCTACATCGGGGCAGTCCTGATCGAAGGTCCGAAGGCCTGCGGAAAGACTCGTACTGCGTCCCAGCACGCGAAGACCGTTTTTCGATTCGACGAGGACGAGGTCGCCAGGAGTCTTGTGCAACTTGCCCCTGAGCGGCTCTTCGACAATCCGACGCCGATTCTGTTCGACGAATGGCAGGTTGAGCCGACGATCTGGAACAAGGTCCGTCGTCAGGTCGACGATCGGGGCGCAAAGGGCCGCTATGTACTGACCGGCTCGGCGACCCCGAACGACGATGTCACACGGCATTCGGGTGCCGGCCGCTTCTCGGTGATGAAGATGCGCCCGATGAGTCTTTTCGAATCGGGTCACTCGAACGGCGAGATGTCACTTTCGGCGCTGCTCGACGGCGACCGTCGGGCCGGAGTCGGATCACATCTCGGTTTCGACGACCTGCTCAACCGGATCGTGATCGGAGGCTGGCCTGAACTCATCGATGCCGGCGTCGTTGACGCTCGGCGTTGGCTTCGCGACTACATCACCAACGTGATCGAGGTCGACGTCCCACAACTCGATACGCGGCGCGATCCGCGCAAGTTGCGTCGGTTGCTCGAGTCGCTGGGGCGCAATGTGGCTCAGGCGACCAAGGCGTCCCAACTCGCGGTCGATGTCGGTGGCGCCGAAGGTCCGGTGGCGAAGGAAACAGTCTCCGCGTATCTCAACTCGCTCGAGCGGCTTCACCTGCTTGACGACTCGGCGGCGTGGCTCCCGCACATGCGCTCGCGGGCGCGATTGCGAACTGCTGCGGTGCGCTACTTCGTCGATCCGTCCATCGGCCTTGCTGCGCTCGATGTGGGTCCGGAGGAGCTGGCATCCGACCTCAACGCGCTTGGCCTGCACTTTGAGGCGCTGGTGCTTCGGGATCTGCGGGTGTACTCGCAGCTGCTCGATGCTCGAGTCGGCTCGTGGCGTGATGCCAAAGGCAACGAGGTTGATGCGATCGTGACGGCTGGCCCCCAGAAGTGGGGAGCGTTCGAGGTCAAGCTCAGTCCTGGTGCTGTCGACGAAGCGGCTGTCGCCCTGCGTCGTTTCGCCGCCAACGTTGACACCTCACGTCACGGCGAGCCGGCGTGCCTCGGCGTGATCACCAGCACCGGTGTCGGGGGTCTGCGGGATGACGGTGTTCATGTGATCCCCATCGGTTGTCTGGGGCCGTGAGCCGATGTTTCGCGTAGAGGCCAGCTTGAGCCTGACTGGTTATCGGAGAACGGGCGAGGGGCCGCGGTGTGGAGGCGGCGCTGTGGGAGCCTCGCCCGCTCAGCGGATCTGGCGAGTGCCTGGTCGATCTCCCCACGCGGAATCAGCTGTCACCACGACGGCGTTGAGTCGAGCGCCGAGCGCCAGGCACAGTCGGTCGGCGAGCGAGAGGCCGGATCCCCGACGCCATAGCTGCGCGGCGAGCTCGGCATCGGTCGCGCTGACGGGAACGATCTCGACGGGGTAGCTCTGCAGAAGCGCTCGCGCCTCGTTCCAGGACCCGCCTGCGGCAGAGACTTTCTGACAGATCTCCGACCAGTTGGCGGCGCCGATCACGGCACCCTCCACAAGCGCGGCCTCGACTTCGACGGCTCCTGGTTCGCCGCGGAGGTAGGCCAAGACAGCTGATGCGTCGAGGACCGCGGTCATGGTGTGTCGAGGGTGTGGCTGTCTTCCTCGCGCGCAGCCGCACGTCGCTCGGCGAGCAGATCGGCGACGACATCAACTCCTTGGAGGCCGGCTCGCACCCGGTCGAGAAGCTGTTCGCGGGTCAGAAGTACCAATCCGTCAGGAGCTTCGAGTAGCATCAGCGGAGTGCCCGGGGTGAGGCCGAGTCGTTCTCGCACATCGGCCGGAACGACCAACCTGCCCCTGTCTCCCATCGAGATGGTGTGTGTCCCACTCATGAGTGAACCGTACCATTGTGGTGAGGCGATGGTACGCGGGTGATACGGAGCCGGGGCCCTCAACGAGGTCGCCTACGGCTGCTTGTGCGCCCGCTCGCACGCCGAGCCCGCCGGGCAGTCTGGCGAAATCCGATTACCAGTGGTCGTGATCACGACCACTGGCAATCGGAGAACAGGTGAGGTCAAGCCGTGCCGACACCGAATGACAGCACAATGATAGAATGCTGTCATTCCTGAGGAGGTGACGGTGATGGCTGTACTCACGATTCGAAATGTGCCCGACGAGGTACACCGAGCGTTGCGGGTCCGTGCGTCTCAACGCGGCCGTAGCGCGGAGGCTGAGGTTCGCGAGATTCTGAGCGCAGCGCTTCTCCCGGCGGAGCGAATCCGTCTCGGCGATGCGTTGGCCGAGCTCGGTCGGGAACTGGCCCTGACCGACGACGATGTCGAGGTGCTCAATGCTGTACGGGATCGGACTCCCGCCGAGCCGCCGAACTTGCCGTGATCGTCCTGGACACCAACGTCGTCTCCGAAGCTATGCGGCCTGAGCCCGACTCTGCGGTGATGAACTGGCTCAACGCCCAGGAGGCCAACACGCTGTACCTCTCGAGCGTCACTCTTGCCGAGTTGTTGTTTGGCATTGGCGTGCTGCCGGATGGCCGCAGGAAGGCTGGGCTCGTGCAGGCGCTTGATCGGCTTATGGGCTTGTTCTCCGGCCGGGTTCTGCCGTTCGACCAAACCGCCGCCCAGCGCTATGGCGAGATCGCGGTCGTCGCCCGCTCGGTCGGACGCCCGTTGCCAGCAGTTGATGGGTATCTTGCGGCCACCGCTGCTGCGAGCGGTTACGCACTGGCGACGCGCAACATTCGACACTTCATCGATACCGGCGTCGAGTTGATCAACCCGTGGCAGGAACACTGACGACGGCGCCGTTGAGTTGCTCAATGCTGTAGGGGTTCGGACTCCCGCCGAGCCTGCCGGGCAGTCTGGCGAACTCCGATAACCAGTGGTCGTGATCACGACCATTGGTTATCGGAGAACGGGTGAGGTGGGCTGAGGTCGAGGTCCGGAGGTCGGCTCAGCCGTGGACGGGACGGGCGGGGGCGCCGACAACGAGGGTGCCGGGGGCGACGTCGTGGAGCACGACCGCTCCGGCTCCGATTCGGGCGCCGTCGCCGATGGTGACCCCGCGGGTGACGATGGCACCGGTGCCGAGGAACACGTCGCTGCCGATGGTGACGTCGCCGTTGACGAACACGCCGGGGCTCATCTGTACGAACTCGCCGATGGTCGAGTCGTGCTGGACTGAGCATCCGACGTTGATGTGGCTGTGGCGTCCGATGGTGACGTTGGTGGTGAGCACCGAGTTGTCGTAAATGACCACACCGTCGCCGAGGCGAACGTCGAGGCCGAGGCGCGCGTAGGGCGACACGATGGTGGCGGCGTGGCAGCCGGCGGCCTCGAGTTGAGTCGAGAGGGTGCGGCGGGTTGGTGAGGATCCGATTCCGAGTGCGTAGATGCCAGGGTGTTCGATGAGCCACGACAGTGTGCCGAGGAACGTCACGTCGATTCGGGCGAGTCGTTCGAGGTCTGGTGAGCCGTCGTCGACGAACCCGAGCAGGTTCCAGTGCGGTTCGACCTGATTGATGGACGCGACGACCGACGCGAGTTCACGTCCGTGCCCACCGGCACCGACGATGACGAGATCACGCGCGGTGTCGGTCATGGTTGGGTTCGGTAGGTAGCGGGCGTCGTGTCCATGAATCGAGCGTATCGAGCGATGAGGATGGGACGTCCCGGCCGCGTGGATGTGGGCACCCTGTCGGAGGTGTCGGTGGCCTCGGTTGCCGGCACAGCACGGCCGCAGTGAGTGCGAGCATCGTCACGACGATGGTGCCGACCATCCACCTCGTCTGAGCGGCGAAGTTCTCGGACATCAGCTTGGTGACGCGGTCCTCGAAGCTGTCGAAACGGGCGTCGATCCTGGCTTTCAGGTTCTCGACGTCCGCTCTCAGTAACGCGATGTCGGCTTTGTCGCCGCGGTATCCGCGGCTCCCGACAGCGTCCACCAATTCGCGAGCCAGCTGGGCAGGTCGGCAATTCCGATAACCAGTGGTCGTGATCACGACCACTGGTTATCGGAGAACAGGTGAGGTGGCACGTAGCGCCACGAGAGGCCGATCGATTCAGGGCTGGTACAGAATCGGTACAGGGTTAGTACCGTCGGGCGTATGGCAACGAACCTACGACTGCGGCCGGACGCGGAGGAAGCGGTCCGCCGTGAAGCACAGCGCTCCGGACGGTCGCAACAAGACGTGATTCGCGACGCGATAGATCGTGACCTCGGCTTGTCCAGCGGGATCGCGAAGCGTGGTGAGTTGGACGTGTTGATTGCCGCGGGAGTGGTCCTTCGACCGCGCAGCCCGTACCGGCGCCTCGCTCGACGTCTCGCGTTGCCGGAAGGCACGACGAGTAGCGGCCTGCTCGACCGAGGCGATCGGATCTGATGCGGATTTATGCCGACAGCAGCGCGCTCATCATGCGGGTTGTCGAGGAGGCCGAATCCGACGCGCTCCAGGCGGCACTCGACGACCACATTACGAGCGACATCACGAGCGACATCACGAACGACACAGTGGTTGTCTCGTCGTCGCTGGCGTGGATCGAGGTCAGCCGGGCGTTGAGTTCCTTGTCGGATTCTGGCGCGAAGTCTCGTGAGCAGCTCGTGGATGCGTTCGAGGTGGCGCTGTCGGGCGTCGCCGAGCGACCGATCACCGCGGATGTCGTCAGCCTTGCCCGCCGCGTCGCTCCACCTGTCCTGCGCACGCTCGACGCGATCCATCTCGCCACGGCGATCCTGCTTGATGTCGACGTCGTGCTCACCTACGACGACCGGCTTGCGGATGCGTGTCGGCACAACGGGCTCGGTGTTTCGGCGCCCGGTCGGTGAACTCCGATAACCAGTGGTCGTGATCACGACCGCTGGTTATCGGAGA
>CAZVVS010000380.1:0-5114 GCA_964630585.1 uncultured Gordonia sp. | reverse complement strand
CCGCTCCTCGACGTCGACGGTGAGCGGGAAGAAGTCGAAGTGGTCCTTCGGCGCCTTCGACGCGGTGGTCGTCGAGAGGATCATGGTCTCGTCGTCGAGGTAGGCGACGACGGCGCCGGCGGCCTGCTGGGCGAGGCGGCCGGTCTCAAAGCGGATGGTGCGGGTGCCGAAGCTGCCGTTGTCGATGACGGCGGTGGCTTCGGTGACGTCGTCTTCGTAGACGTCGATGTTGTCAGACATGTGGTGGGGTGTTTCCCTTCAGTGCGGCGCGCCCTTTGGCCACGCCGGTGGATATGCGTGACGTCACCGATCGCTGCGCGAGATGCGCAGGGCACGGTGTCGGGAGACAAGACAGGATGCGAGATCGCCTCGAATTGCCGGACGGTGCATGCGTCGCATGCTGTGCAGACGGCCTTCGATCGAAGCAGCCGGAATGGGGATGGATCCGCTCGTTCCGGCGGCCACTACCGAGGACCGATCTGACTCGTTGGGCCCAACAGTTGGGGCAACATCGACATCATGCGATGTTCCGTCAGGCAGTTTATCATCCAGGGTCGTCGAAACCATTGTTCGCCGTCGCGCCGCGTGCCACTAGGGAATTAATCGGACTGCAGTCCGGTTAAACTGGAAATGAAGAAGATCGGATTCCTCTCCTTCGGCCACTGGTCGCAGGGACGCGGCTCACACGTCCGCTCCGGCGCGGATGCGCTACTGCAGTCGGTCGACCTGGCTGTCGCGGCCGAGGAACTCGGGGCCGACGGCGCCTACTTCCGCGTGCACCACTTCGCGCAGCAGCTGGCCTCGCCGTTCCCGCTGCTGGCCGCAATCGGCGCCAAGACCGACCGCATCGAAATCGGCACCGGTGTCATCGACATGCGTTATGAGACCCCGCTGTACATGGCCGAAGACGCCGGTGCTGCGGACCTGCTCGCCGGCGGACGCCTGCAACTGGGCATCAGCCGTGGCTCCCCCGAGCAGGTGATCGAGGGTTACAAGTACTTCGGGCATGTACCCGACGAGGACACGTCCGACGCCGACATGGCGCGCGAGCACGCCGCGGTCTTCCTGAAGGCGATCGAGGGCACCCGGTTCGCCCAGCCCAACCCGCGTCCGATGTTCCCCAACCCGCCCGGACTCCTGGGGATCGAACCCCAGTCCCCCGGCCTTCGTGACCGTATCTGGTGGGGCGCGGGCACGCGCGCGACAGCCGAGTGGACCGCGGCGCAGGGCATGAACCTGATGAGCTCGACGCTGCTCACCGAGGACACCGGTGTGCCGTTCCACCAGCTGCAGGCCGAACAGATCCAGCGCTTCCGCGACGCGTGGCGCGAAGCCGGTCACGAGCGCGAACCGCGCGTGTCGGTGAGCCGCAGCATCTTCGCCCTGGTCACTGACCTCGACCGCGCCTACTTCGGTATACGCGGCGACGACACCGACCAGGTCGGGATCATCGACAACTCCACCGCGCGATTCGGCCGCAGTTATGCCGCCGAACCGGACAAGCTGATCGAGGAGCTGCGCGAGGACGAGGCCATCGCCGCCGCGGACACGCTGCTGCTGACCGTGCCCAACCAACTCGGCGTCGAGTACAACGCCCACGTCATCGAGTCGATCCTGACCCACGTCGCACCCGCGCTCGGTTGGCGCTGAGCGCCCACCGGTCGCCGGTGGCTACGATCGATTCCATGGTGATGATTCCCGTCGGCGGCGGGCGGTTCCGCACGATCGTCGCGAATCTGCTGTTCTACGGGGTCGGCCTGGTACTTCCCGTTGTTGCGCTCATCCTCGACCGCCATCCGATGACCATCGCGACCGCGGGCGTGCTCCTCGTCGGCTTCGGCGTTTTCGCCGCCCGCGATCTGCGCGCCCGTCGTCGCCACAAGGACGGCGTGTGACTCCCCCACCAGCCATCCGCGCCGTCGTGTTCGACGTCGGCGAAACCCTGATCGACGAGACACGGATCTGGACGCGCTGGGCCCACCGACTCGGCGTCACCCCGCTCACGATGCTGGGCCTGGTCGGCGCGTGCGCCGCCACCGACCAACTGGTGGAGGCGGCCTTCGAGACGATCCGACCCGGATTCGACGTCGCCGCCGAGGAGGCGGCCTGGGCCGCGGAGGATCCGACCGGCCTGCGCAACACATTCGACGCCGACGACCTCTACCCCGACGTCCGCCGCGCACTCACAGCCTTGCGCGAGCTCAACCTGCGGCTCATCGTCGCGGGCAACCAGCCGCCCGAGGCCTTGGCCGCCCTTCGTGCGATGGATCTACCCGTCGACGAGATTCGCAACTCCGCCGAACTCGGCGTCGAGAAGCCCGCGCCGGAGTTCTTCGGCACCGTCGCGGACCTCGCCGGGTTCCCCGCGCACCAAATCGCCTACGTCGGGGACCGCACCGACAACGACGTCCTGCCCGCGGCCGACGCCGGAATGCGCCCGATCCTCATCCGGCGCGGACCGTGGGGCCATCTGCACGCGCTGCGCCCCGAGGCCAACCGGGCCACGATCATCGACTCGCTGGACGAGCTGCCCGCAGCCATTTCAGGAACCTAGCCCCACGCGGCGAGAGCTCGTAACCCACCTCGTGGCTGATGGTCAGTCCGAGGCCTTTCAGCTTACGGATGTCGGTCTTCATCGGCGCCAACTCGACGTCACGCAGCTGCGCCAGACGCTTCGACACGACCTGCGGGTTCTCCTCGATCCACTCGAGAGTCTCGCGGGTCCAACCATCACCGAGGCGCCGGTCGAGAACCGCGGTCTTTCCTGCGATCTCCGCGCACTCCTCGTCGTCGGGCAGTTCCTCCCGCAACGCGAGCCGCGGGTCCTCGCCCGCCCACTCCAGGTTGATGCGGTAGACGTGCTCTCCGCCGCGTGAGCCGCGCTCGCCCGGATCCCGATTCGGTCGCTGGGCCAGCGCCTTGCGCAGGGCCTCGGCGTTGCGCATCCCCGCAGCCCGCGCGGCACGGTCGGTCAACCTCCCCACGTCGTTGACGCGAGCGACGCGGGTGAACCGCACCAGCCCGGCCGGGGTCAACTGGGTGCCGCCCAGCTTGACGCGTGGCGCGTCCCAGCGGCGGTACTGCGTGGTGACCGTGCCCGCGCGGATCTGCTCGGCGATCGCCTTGGAGATCAGCATGCCGTGTTGCTCAGGCCCCGAATCCCAGGAGCGTCTTGACCTCGAGGAACTCGTTGAAGGCGTAATCGCCCCACTCGCGTCCGTTGCCGCTCTGCTTGTAGCCGCCGAACGGCGAGGACGTGTCCGGCGGTGCGCCGTTGATGCCGATCTGACCGGCCCGGATCCGGGATGCGACTTTACGAACGGTGTCGAGGTCTTCACCGGCGACGTATCCGGCCAAGCCGTAGTCGGTGTCGTTGGCGATGTCGATCGCCTCGTCGAGGTCGGAGTACCCGAGGATCACAAGCACCGGGCCGAAGATCTCGGTGCGGGCGATCTCCATGTCGTTGGTGACGTTCGCGAACACGGTCGGCTTGACGTAGTACCCGACGGGCAGACCGTCGGGACGCCCGGCGCCGCCGATGACCAGCGTCGCACCGGACTCCAGGCCCGACTGGATCAAGGTCTGGATCTTGTCGAACTGCGCCTCCGACACGACCGGCCCAAGCCTGACCTCACCGGTGGGGTCGCCCACGACCAGGGTCGGCTCGAGTGCCCGCACCGCCTCGATGGCCTCGTCCATCCGCCCGGACGGAACGAGCATCCGCGTCGGCGCGGTGCACGTCTGGCCGGAGTTCAGCATGACTGCGGAGACGCCGCCGGCGACATTGGCGGCGAACGAATCGTCGTCGAGGATGATGTTGGGGCTCTTGCCGCCGAGTTCCTGCGCGACCCGCTTGACCGTCGGCGCAGCGGCCCTGGCGACCTCGATGCCCGCGCGCGTGCTGCCGGTGAACGAGACCATGTCGACGTCGGGATGGGCCGACAGGGCGGCGCCGACGCCCGGACCGTCGCCGTTGACGAGGTTGAACACGCCGGGCGGCACTCCGGCCGCGTCGAAGATCTCGGCGACGATGGCTGCGCTGAAGGGCGCGACCTCCGACGGCTTGAGCACCATCGTGCAGCCCGCGGCGAGCGCTGGCGCGATCTTGCACAGGACCTGGTTGAGCGGCCAGTTCCACGGGGTGATCAAGGCGCAGACGCCAATCGGTTCCTTCACGATGCGCGAGGTCCCCCGATCCTCGGCGAAGACGAAGGTCTCCAGGGCGGTCGCCGCCGTGGCCAGGTGGGCCAGACCGAGCGGCACGTGGACCTTGCTGGCGACGAAAGTCGGCGCACCCATCTCCTCGGTGACCGCGACGGCGAGATCGTCCATCCGCGCCGAGTAGGCGGCCACCAGGTTGTTGATCACCGCGATGCGGTCCGCCACGCTGGTCTGACTCCACGAGTCGAATGCGCGGCGGGCCGCGGCAACGGCCTTGTCGACGTCGGCGGCGTTGCCCAGGGCAACCTGACCGGCGGCTTTCTCCGTCGCCGGGTTGATCACGTCGATCACGGTCAAATCGTCGGGTTCCACCCAGGCACCGTCGATGTAGAACTTGGTCAAGTCGCGCATGAGGTCTCCTGCTATCGCACTAATGGATGTCACCTCCCACGTTAGGCGGTGCGCTCCGAATGCATCACGGTGTCCCAAGAACAATCCGGCCCGCACCAGAAGCGGTGCGGGCCGGATAGAAGAGATGCGACGCTCAGCGGCGCAGGCCGAGGCGCTCGATCAGCGAGCGGTAACGCTCGACGTCGACACTGGCGACGTACTTGAGCAGGCGACGGCGGCGACCGACGAGCAGCAGCAGGCCACGACGGCTGTGGTGGTCGTGCTTGTGCTTCTTGAGGTGCTCGGTGAGGTCCTGGATGCGCTTGGTCAGCAGCGCGACCTGCGCCTCCGGCGAACCTGTGTCGGTCTCGTGCAGACCGTACTCGGTCAGGATGGTCTTCTTCTCAGCAGCGGTCAGCGACATGGCTGAACTCCTTCATTTCAGTACCGTGTTCCAAAGATCCCGCCACCGAGACCACGGACGAATCCGGAAGCCCCACCTGCGCGGGAGGTGCGCCGCCACGGACTGCAGCAGCACCGAGGGGCCAATCTACCAGCGCCGC
>CAZVVS010000379.1:0-5130 GCA_964630585.1 uncultured Gordonia sp. | reverse complement strand
CCCACGGTCATCCGGACGCGATCGCCGCCGCCGACGAGGTCGCGCCGACCAACAACGACGACGGCGTGGCGCGCGTCCTGCGACGCTTCTTCTGACCGTCGGTCTAGCTGCGCAGGCCCGACCGCGAGCGGACGGTGAGTGCCGCACAGGCGATCACGCCGAGAGCGCCGAGCGCGGTCGTCGGGGTGAGGGGCTCGCCGACGAGAACGGCCGCCGCGCCGATCGTCATCACGGGTTGGAGTAGTTGGACCTGGCTGACGGTGACCATTGGGCCGATCGCGAGGCCGCGGTACCAGGCGAAGAACCCTAGGAACATGCTGACCGTGCCCAGGTAGAGGAACGACGACCATTCGGCGGGCCCGGCGTGCGGCGGGTCCGCGGTCGCGGACCACACGGCGAGCACCGCCATGCCGGGAAGGGCGAGCACGAGCGCCCATGAGATCGTCTGCCACGCGCCGATCTCCCGGGACAGCAGCCCGCCCTCGGCGTAGCCCGCCGCGCCCATGACGACGGCTCCAAGCAGGAGTAGATCAGGCCATGCGAGCCCGACGGGGCCGGTCCCGGACACGGTGGCGAACACGACGGCTGCGACAGCGCCGAGAACGGCCAACGCCCAGAACGCTGGGGACGGTCGTTCCCGACCGCGGATCGTCGAGGCCACCGCGGTGGCCGCGGGCAATACGGCGATGACCACTGCACCGTGTCCGGCCCCGGCTTCGGTGAGGGCATACGACGTCAGCAGCGGGAAGCCGTAGACGACACCCGCGGCGACGACCGCGAGCCGCCACCATTGCGCCGCCCCGGGCATCCGCTGGTGGGTGAGCCGCAGCGCGAGCACGGCGAGGGTCCCGGCGATCACCGCTCGGCCCGACCCGACGAACAGCGGCGAGAGTGCGCCCTCGCCGACGGCGATGCGGGTCAGCGGGACGGTCAGCGAGAAGCCGGCGACACCGAGCAGTCCCCAGGCCAGTCCGCTGGGCTGAGGCGGCGATAGCGGTGAACCTGCCAAAGCAGTAGCGCTACTATGATGTGTCATGGTCAACGATAGCAGCTCGCGAATCGTCGAGGAACTGCGAGCGTGGATCGCGACGGCGGCGCCGGGGGCGCAACTGCCGTCGACGCGGTCGCTGGTGGTCCGGCACGAGGCGAGCCCGGTGACGGTGCAGAAGGCGTTGCGGACCTTGGTTGGCCAGGGCCTCGTCGAATCGCGTCCCGGCGTCGGCACGTTCGTGCGGGAGCGGCGGCCCGCCAAGCCTGCCGACTACGGGTGGCAGACGGCGGCGCTGGGGAGCCGGCCCAGCGGCGCGACGTCGACTCCGGTGGCACTGCGCTCGGTCGCCGGCGAGGTGATCGCGCTGCAGTCCGGATACCCGGATCCGGCGCTCCTGCCGGAGCGGTTGGTACGCGGCGCGTTCACCCGCGTGGCGCGGCGCGACGTCACGGTGAACCGGGCGCCAGCGGCGGGCCTGCCGGAGCTGCAGGCGTGGTTCGCCGCGGAGCTGAACCCATATGTGGCGGACGGACACCCCACCCCGTCGGCGGGGGACGTGGTGATCACGCCGGGGAGCCAGAGCGGCCTCGGTGCGGTGTTCGCCTCCCTGGTGGAACCCGGCGACACACTGCTCGTCGAATCTCCAACGTATTGGGGTGCGATGCTGGCCGCCAAACGGGCGGGCGTGCGGCTGCACCCGGTGGCGAGCGGGCCCCACGGCCCCGACGCCGACGACATGGAGCGCGCACTGCGCGAAACCGGCGCACGCGCCTTCTACGCCCAGCCCAACTTCGCCAATCCGACCGGGGTCCAGTGGTCCGCCGCACTTCGCGAGCAGGTCCTCGACCTCGTGCGCGCCCACGGCGCCTTCCTGGTCGAGGATGACTGGGCCCACGATTTCGGGATCAGTAGCCACGCTGTTCCTGTCGCGTCCGCGGACGACGACGGGCACGTGGTGTACGTCCGGTCGCTCACCAAGAGCCTGTCCCCGGCGGTCCGCGTTGCGGCCGTGATCGCGCGCGGCCCGGTGCGCGAACGGATCCTGCGAATCACGGAGGCGGAATCGATGTACGTGAGCCCGGTGCTGCAGGCCGTGGCTCTCGACGTCGTCACCCAGTCCGCGTGGCGCTCGCACCTGCGCTCACTTTCCGACGGCCTGCGGATGCGCCGCGACGCCCTCGCCGACGCCCTGTCTGCGCGCGGGATCGACGCGAACCGCCCACCCGGCGGGTTGAACTTGTGGGTGCGGCTGCCCGACCGCGTCGACGAGGAGCAGTTGGTGCGCGACTGCGAGCTGGCGGGTCTCGTCCTGTCCGGTGGTCGCGAGTGGTTCCCGGCCGAGCCCGCCGGGCCCCACGTCCGCCTCACGTTCTCGTCGGGACCGCCGTCGAGGTTCGCCGACGCCGCTGCGATCTTGGCGGCGCAGCTCGCCAAATCGGCGGGATGAACTCGTGACCGGGTTGTAACCGCGCACGCTTGTGAGTACAAAGACGCTTCACTACAGTCACATGAGTCTCATTAGTCACATATGCACCATGGACTCGTGCGGGGGAGGGCAGCGATGCGCCAGCTTCGGAAGAAGGTGTTGTCCATAGGCCTGGCGCCGGTTCTCGTCGTCGGCGGCGTTACTGCAGTCGTCGCGACCGCCACCACCGTCACGAAGATCACCCTGACCGCCGGCGCGGACGTCAACCTCACCGGCAAGGGCAACGGCCACGGTCGCGGAATGGGGCAGTGGGGCGCGTTCGGCTATGCCAAGAAGGGCTGGCCGGCCGAAAAGATTCTGAGCCACTTCTACGGCGGCACCACCGCGGGGAAGACGGACAAACCCGTGGTCCTGGTGCGACTCACCAAACAGGGCGCGGTGAATGTCCGTGCGGACGCCGGGATGCGAGTCGGTGGACAGACCGTGGCCCCCGGTCAGGCAGTGCGCCTGGCCGGGTCCACGGCCACCGTCACCGCCGGGTGCAACGGTCCCGTGCTGCGGACCGTCCCACTAGGTGCCGACGGCTTCGTCGACCCGGTCAACGCGGCGCCGAGTCGCCCGGCCAACGAACTCCTGCGCTTCTGCGGCAACAACGCGCCCTACCGTGGCGGGTTCGCCCTCGTCGACGGCAAGGTCGTCAACCGGATCCACATCGACGACTACGTCAAGGGCGTCATCCCGCGCGAGAGCCTGCCGCGCTGGGCCGACGAGGGCGGCGCCGAGGCGCTCAAGGCCCAGGCCGTCGCCGCGCGCACCTATGCGCTCGCCGCCCTGGCCAAGGGCAAGCAGATCGATGACACGACGAACTCCCAGGTGTACGGGGGGGTCGCAGGGGAGGATCCGCGGACCAACGCGGCCGCCGACGCGACAGCCGGGCAGATCCGGCTCGCCGGGGGTGCGCCCGCGTTCACCGAATTCTCCGCGTCGACCGGTGGCTACACCGCCGGCGGCAACTTCCCCGCGGTCCGCGACGACGGCGACGCGGTCTCGCCGACCCATGAATGGACCGCGACGGTGGGCGCCGGCAGTATCGGCCGGGCATTCGGCGTCGGTGTGCTCAAAGCGCTTGAAGTGACCCAGGCCAACGGGCTCGGGACCAACAACGGCCGGGCCATCAAGGTCAAGGCCACCGGGTCGAGCGGAGTCAAAGAGGTCACCGGCGAAGAGGCGCGTTCGCTGTTGCAGCTGAAGTCTTCGTGGTTCTCGATCGTCGGACAGACGACCAAGCCGCAGATCGTCTCGCCGCCCGTCGGGCCCGGCGCGGGCGGAAGCGGATCACTGGAGAACCTGGACTTGGCCTCGCTACTGCGCGGCGCTGCCTCGAACGTCAAGCTCGACCGGCGCATGGCCGATCAGCTCCTCGGCGCGGCTGGGACCGCCTTCGCAGGCAAGCAGGTAGCACTCGGTGGCAAGAAGTCACCTCTGGGAAAGCCGTTGGGCGTGCCGACCCTGACCGACGACGGCCAGGCCGTCACGCAGCGGTTCACCCGGGGTGTCATGTTCTTCACGTCGAAGACCGGCGTCGCCGCACTCTCGCACCGCGGGTGGCGGGCCTACAACGCCCGGGGTGGTCTCGCCGCGCTCGGCATCCCGCGCGCTGACGTCATCTGACGCTATTTCGACGGAACCACCCGCGGCCGGTGCCCGGACGAGCACGTCCGGACGGTGGCCAAGCCCCGGGCGGGCGAGGTTACGCCATTCTGCGCACCGATGCGATCTGACGCGGACCTCGACGGCAAACCGCGCGCGAGGATGCGCGTCGGCCAGATCGGCTAGGTGCGGTATGTCAGCGGTAGCGGCAGTTGAAGTAGTAAAACTGCTCCTCGCGCTGCACTGCGTAGCGCATCGTCGTCCAGAGGCGCGCGTTCGTGTCGGGCATGGCCCGGCGGTGTCCGGCGATGTCGGCGACGAGGCGCGGCGGCAGCGGCGGCTCGCCGACGAAGGGCAGGCTCGGCAGCACGTCGGTGTCCAACCACGGCTCCAGGTCTGGGTCGGCTCCGCGCGTCGCGAAGAGCAGGCACCGGCTGACGGGGGCTGCGGTGTCGGTGACGGTCATCGTGATCAGCGCCAAGTCCCACCCGGGGATCCGGCTGAACGCAGTGCACGTCTCGCTCGCGAGGGCGTCCTCGCGCTTGCCGATGTCGTACGGGATCGGTCCCGGGGCGCGCGGCGCTCCTCCCGGGACGGGTTCCACGGGCCGGCCGGTGGCGGTGTCGACGATGTGGACGCCGTTCTCGTCGCGGACGAGCTGGACGTCGGTCCCGACCGGCATCTGCCACACGTGCCCGAGGGCGGGCTCGATGTTCAGTGCGTCGTAGACCGTGACGACGCGCCAACAGTCCTCGCTGGTGATGAACTCCTCGGTGTCGGTGTGGCTCAGGATCCGCCACCCGCTGTCGTCGGGTTCACTCGTGACCTGTCGGACCATCCGGCCGACCCGCGCCCGTCCGGCAAGCACGCTGGTCGTCACCAGGCATGCGGCACGGCGGTCGGCCGGGTGTGCGCGGGGTGCCATAGCCCAATCCTAGGCATGGTCGCCGTCACCGGCCCCGGGGGAAGCATCGCCAACCCTTACTTGTGCCGGACTGCCGAGCGGGGCACGGTGAACGTGTGACACCTGAGAACCCGGCCGCCCACCCCGACGAGCCGCACG
>CAZVVS010000378.1:0-5141 GCA_964630585.1 uncultured Gordonia sp. | reverse complement strand
CGCCCCCAACACCGGGGCGGCTGGTGTGAAGAACCTCACCGAGACCCTGGTCGCCATCGCCTACGACGGCAACCAGGAGCAGACCTTCGAGCAACCACTCGATCGTCCGCAGCTCGGCGTGGTGTTCGATGCCCGGTGGGCGCCGTTCTACGGGAAGATCAACCTCATCGGTGAGGGGGTGTTGAACTTCGACGTGTACGGAACCGCGGGGGTTGGACTGCTGACGGTCGCGAAGGACAAGGCCACCATCAATCCGGATTGGGTGAATGGCGTCCCGGGGGCGAGCCCGGTAACCGTCGATCCCCAGCCGCCGGTCGAGGCCAACTTCGTCATCCCCGAGTTGGGCATCGGGATGGACTTCTTCCTGTCCCAGTCGGTCGCCATCAAGATCGACGCGCGCAGTCTGCTCTACTTCGCAAAGGGGCCGGACTACGGCAATGTCGATGCTTCGGGTACCCCCGTCGAGCCCGACCCTCGGCTGTACAACACCTTCTTCACCACCGTCGGCGTCTCCATCTTCGTGCCGAAGATGAAGCCCCGGCTCTACAACTTCTGATTGGGGGGAGGGTCCATGTTGGTTGCCACGCTGCTTGCCGCTTTCTCTCCCGCCCTCGCGGGTGATGATCTGGTTCTCACCCCTGTGCTCGCCGTCGCGACCGAGGATGGCCTGGTCCAGGAAGACGAGGATCCCGCGGGCGAGGGGCCCGACGAGGGATCGGTTCGGGCCGAGAAGGACGCAGTGAAGAAGTCGACCGCCGGCGGGGAGGCGGAGGAGAAGGGGAAGCGCCGGATCATCAAGACGATCCAGAAGAAGAACTTCATGAAGCTCCGTCGGGCCGAAGTCGGCCCGGCGATCGGCTTCGTTGCGAACGACCCCTTCCTCAACCGCTACATCGTCAACGTGCTCGCCGACTACCACGTCACCGAGATCTTCGGGATCGAGGCACAGCTGGGCTACGCCCCCATCCTCGGCGACGGTGGTGAAGACGACCCGGACTGGAAGCCGCTCTCCAAGCAGCTTCTCCTCGAAAATAGTGTTTCCCCCGACATCTCCAAGCTGACCACACACGGCCACGTCGGCCTGACCTTCTCCCCCATCTACGGGAAGGGCGCGGTTGGCCGGCGGATCATCAACTTCGACATCTATGGTGGCTTTGGTCTGGGCTTCACTGCGACGAGCGACGATCTGGTGGCCTTGCAGGCGGTCAACGAGCCCGACGCGCTCAACACCCAGAAGCAGGTTCACCCCACCACGGTCATCAATGTTGGTGCCCGAGTAGCATTCAACCAGACCATCGCCGCCCGGATCGAGGGCAAGTCGATGTCCTACATTGAAGTCGTCAACTCCTCCACCTTGGAGATGAAGAACAACTTCATCCTTCAGGGTGGTGTCACCTTCTTCTTCCCCGGCATGAAGTGAGGGTACCGATGAAGCGCCTCCTTCCGACCGCCATGGTCACGCTGCTCGCGATGGGTTGGGCCGCACCGGCCTACGCGCTGAATTGCGACGAGATCATGAACATGGTCGATGTCAGCGTTCCCGCGAACATCATCGTCCAGACCATCGAGTCGAGCGGCGAGACCTTCTCCGCCGACGACATCCGCTGCCTGGAGTCCAAGGGGGCCCCCCCTGAGGTCGTCGCCGCGGTGAGGACCCAGGCCTCGGCGGCGGGTGCTCGCACCCGGCCGTCCGAACCCGAGGAGGAGGAGGAAGAGGCTCCCCCGCCGAAGGACGAGTTCGAGAGCACCGAGGGCATCGGCGACAACCGGAATCGCTCGCTCGAGGACAAGGGCGGCGACGAGGAAGAGGACTCGTCGAAGGACCCCGGGAAGCTGGAGGACGCGATCAAGGCCTTCGAAGCGAAGAAGCCACTGACCGCGTCGCTGATGTTCTACGAGATGCTCCAGGACAATCAGTTCCCCGAGAAAGAGTCGAAGATCCAGTACTACATGGGTCGCGCGCTCTTTGACCTGCAGATGTACCACGCCTCGCAGTACTACTTCACCGAGGTCTTGAAGAAGGGCCCCTCGAACCCGTATTTCAAGTACGCCTTGCCCAAGCTGGTCACCATCGCGAAGTTCACCGGTGACGAGAGCGACCTCGCCCGCATCGTCGCCAAGGTGCCGCCGGAGGAGTTTCCCCGCTCCGCGCGCAACCAGCTCTACTACCTCCTCGGCACCCGACTCTACGAACAGGGCAAGCTCACCGAGGCGCGCAAGTATTTTGGTCAGGTCTCCGACAAGTCTGACCTGTACACGCGCTCGAAATATTTCGAGGGTGTCATCTACGCGAAGCAGGAGAAGCTCAAGAGCGCGGTCCGCTCCTTCACCGATGTCGTCAAGACCAAGGCCGAGGCGCAGACCCAGCAGGAGCTCGACGATCTCGATCGCCTCCGCGACCTCTCGATCCTCCAGATCGGCGGCATCTACTACTCGATCGAGCGCTTCGACGACGCGAACACCTGGTTCAACAACGTTCCGCGTGACAGCGTGTACTGGCCACAGGCGATGTTCGAGGCGGCGTGGGCGAACTTCCTGCTCAACGACTTGAACCTCACGCTCGGCCAGCTGCTCACCGTCCAGAGCCCCTATTTCGCCGAGCACGAGTGGCAGCCCGAAGCGGCGATCCTTCGCTCGCTGACGTTCTTCTACCTGTGCAACTACCGCGGCATCATGAACGAGCTCGACCAGTTCGATGCCCGCTACAAGCCGATGCACGAGGAGCTCAAGGAGTTCCTCAAGCAGTACTCCAGCGAAGAGGGGCGCAAGCTCGCGGATCAGGCCTTCGACCGGTACTACGGTGCGAACGCGGACAAGACGAACCTGCCGAAAGCCTTCTTCGTCAAGGTGCTGCGAAACCGGGAACTCTCGGGCATCGTCACGCATCTGGAGCTGATGGACCGTGAGGAACAGGTGGTCGACGCCCAGAAGACGCAGTGGAAGGACGCGATCGGCGAGCACCTGCACAAGGTCATCGCCGAGGACCGGGAGCGCCTGAAGCGGCGCGCCGGGTTGCTCATGCTCCAGGAGATGGCGGCGCACACCACAACCCTCGGCGATCTGCTCACCCAGTCCCAGATCATCCGCTTCGAGGTCCAGGACGCCAAACGCGCCGACTACCAGTACCGGTTGTCGAACCAGGACATCCAGGACACTTCGAAAGAATACGAGCTGGACTTCGCAACCTCGGCGAACCGCATCTACTGGCCCTTCAACGGCGAGTTCTGGCAGGACGAGCTCGGGTACTACTGGTACACCGAGCAGGCGAACTGCAAGTAAGCCCCCTTCCTACCCCCGCGCGGCCCGCCCGCGCTCGGCCGTGATCTCCCACGGCGGTACCGGAGCACGACATGTACCGACCCCTCCTTCGCAAGAGCCTCTTGCTGGCGTTGCTCGCTGGCGTCCCCGCGGTCGCGCTGTTCCCCCAGGATGCCTGGGCGCAGGACTCGGGTCGCCGTCTGCGGGCTACCGACGTTGACGCCGCTCAGCGGCAGACGGCGGAGCTCCGGGAGAAGGCCCACCAGGCGCGGCTCGCCTCCATCGAGCAGCTCAAGAGCATCATCCAGACCACCGATCCCTCCGGTGATCAGAAGGCTGAGATGCTCCTCCGGCTCTCCGACCTCTACTTCGAGGAGGGGCGTGAGCTCTACCTCGACGAGATGGCGAAGTACCAGGCCGAGGTCGACAAGTGCTTCAACACGCCGAACTGCCTCATCGATAGCGTCAAGCAGGAGGTCTATACGGTCGAGTCCCGCAAGTGGCAGGACAAGAGCATCAAGCTCTACCGGCAGATCCTCTCCAGCTATCCGCAGTTCCAGCGCGCGGACGAGGCGACGTTCTATCTGGGTCAGGCGCTCAACGACACCAACCAGAAGGACGCGGCGAGCCAGGAGTTCACCCGGCTGGTGAAGGTCTACCCTGACTCCAAGTTCGTCCCGGACGCCTACCTGCAGATCGGCGAGTACTGGTTCGAGGAGAAGAAGGAGGCCTTCAAGGCCCTCTCTGCCTACCAGAAGGCCGCGGCGTACAAGGACTTCGACAAGTGGGCCTTTGCCACGTACAAGCTGGCCTGGTGCTACTACAACGTCGGGGAGTACGGCAAGTCTATCGAGACGATGAAGAACGTCGTCTCCTACGCCGAAGGCCAGAGCATCCTCCGGGAGGAGGCGCTGAAGGACCTCGTCCGCTTCTTCGCCGATGCCGGCGAGATGGACGAAGCGGTCGCGTACTTCACCGGCCTCGGCGAGAAGGGTCGCATCAAGGACCTTTTGAAGGCCCTTGCCGGAATGTACATCGAGCAGGGCAAGTTCGAGCAGGCGATCCAGATGTACCGCCGGCTGGTGGCTGAGGCCCCGCAGGATCCCGCGGCGCCCGATTTCCAGAACGAGATCATCGGCGCCTACACCAAGATGGGCAAGAAGGACGACACCATCGGCGAGATCGACCGTATGCTCAAGACATACGGCAAGACCTCGTCATGGGCCCGGGCGAACGCCTCGAACCAGGACGCCATCAAGAAGGCGTCCGAGATGATCGAGAAGAACCTCCGGACGGTCGCGACCAACTACCCCAACGAGGCGAAGAAGCTCGGCTCCGGCGCCGAAGCCGCCAAGACCTTCGGGCTCGCCGAGCAGGCCTATCGGACCTACCTGACCGAGTTCCCCGAGTCGCAGTACAGCTACGACGTTCGTTACGCCTTCTCCGAGCTTCTCTACAAGGTGAAGAAGTTCGACGAGGCCTACGAACAGTACATGCAGGTGGTCAAGATCGACCCCAAGGGCCAACACTCGAAGTTCTGCGCCGAGTCCGCCATCTTCGCCGCTGAAGAGATGCTCAAGCGGGAGAAGGCCGCCGGCCAGGGCGGGGGCCCGGACCCGGGGAAGAAAACCGCTGAGGTACCGCTCACGACCTGGGAGACCAAGCAGCTCGCCGCTCTCGACCAGTTCGCACAGCTCTTCCCCACCGAAGGGAAGACCCGGAACATCATCTACAAGTCGGCCTACCTGCTCTACAACAAGAACCACTTCAAGGAAGCGTCCGAGCGGTTCAACGTCGTCATCAAGATGGATCCCAAGTCGCGCGAAGCCGAGCAGGCGGCGAACCTGATCCTCGACTCGTTCGCCCTGGTCGAGGACTGGGCC
>CAZVVS010000377.1:0-5145 GCA_964630585.1 uncultured Gordonia sp. | reverse complement strand
GCAGATCGGGGTGGGTGGAGATCGACCCTACGCGCATGTGCGAGCTGTTGGTGGGCTTGCCCGACATCGAAGTGCCCGGCGACGCGGACTCCGCTCGCTCCTCTACGCCGGCCGCCCCAACTGGGACCTACTCGCCGGCATCACACCCCCGCTGAAATCCGAAGAGCCGGTCTGGCAAGGTCCCCCCTCTCACGTGCTGTTCGCCACTGATCGGGTGGTGTCGATGTCCTCGCTCATGTGCCAGTCCACCTCGAGTCGCAACTTCAGGACGCTGTCCGAGATGCGGGTGCCTACTTTCAGCATCTGCCACGTCTTGGCCGTCACAACACCGTCACGCTCATCGACGGCTGTGAGCACGACAAGCAGTGTGCCGAGCAGGATGGTCTGTGGAACGTGGCCCTTCAACTGGTATCGACCGATGTCAGTGAGCGCCCCCGTAGGGACAACGGTCCGCGACATGAGCGTTGATGCGGCGATCTGCTCCTCCGTCATGGCGCTCGGGTCGTCGGTCGGAGCAAGGTAGGAGAACTCGATCCTGACGTTGGGGCACGGTTCGAACACCTCCACGATGGCCTCGAAGTCCAGTCGCTGATCTTCGTGGAGATGCCGTGGGTGGAGAACCATGTTGTGCACGCGGACCGGGCTTGTGATCTGGACGACCCCGCCATCCCATCCGAAGCCACCGATTCGATCGATGACTTCAGATGTGGGCCCGTCGTCGGCAATTCGACCCTTTTCGAGCCGGATCACCCGTTGGCACAGCTCCTCGACGAGGCCGATATCGTGGGACACGAATATTGCCGCAGCGCCCTCCGCGACCAGTCGGCGGATCTCTCTGACTGCCTTCTCCTGGAAGGACCGGTCACCGACCGCGAGCGCCTCGTCGATGAGTAGTAGGTCTGGTTTGCAGTGCACCGCGAGCGCCAACCCAAGCCGTGTCCTCATGCCGCTCGAGTACTGCTTCACAGGGGCATTGACTGCATCGCCTATCCCGGCGAATTCGAGGATCTGGGGTACGATGTCGGCGAGATCCGGCGCAGGCAGGTCGAGGAGACCCGCGGTTTGCTGGAGGTTCTCCATGCCGCTCAGATCGGGGTGGAACCCGATGCCCAGCTCGAGCATCGACACGAGCCGTCCCCGTGTGATCACCTCACCGGACGTCGGAGCGATCACGCCGGCAAGCGCCTTGAGCAAGGTCGACTTCCCAGAGCCGTTCGGGCCAACGATCCCGAGGCACACGCCTGGACCTAGGTCGAAGTCGACCGCGTCGAGCGCGAGAAGATGCCCGCTCTCGTCATCGGAAGCCGGTCGCCCAGGCATCGCAGACCTCAAGCTGCCGCGTCGCAGGCCAGCGTGAAATCGCTTCGTCACATGCACACATTCGGCGACAGGCACTCGGACCCCCGACCTGGTCGATTCGACAGAGGGCTTGGTGATCTGCTCGGAGGCTGTGTTCGTGCCAGGCGCGGACTGCATCGCCGTCGACGGACTCCCCACGCGGGTGAGGGAGCACATGACATCTGCGGCCAGTTCCGGACGCTGACGAGTGATCGGACCATCGATCCAGACGTCTGCATGGTCGCGATCGAGCACTCGCTGGTTTGCCACGTCGACGAGCGACACCCTCACCGTGGCGTGTCCGCTGTCGATGGGCAGGGCCGAGCTCCGACCGGTGATGCGATAGCTGCCGGGGTGTTCGAGCTCTCGGGGGAGCGGAGTGCAGATCCGAGCGAACGGCATGTCTGGCGCCATGGTCGCCCAAGTGAGCTCAAGAGCTATCTCGGGTGCAATGGTCTCCTCTGTTACGAGGACCTCGGCATCGAGGCGGAGGTGTTCGAACGGCTTCACTCGCGACTTGTGAACGGCAAATGAGTGGAACCGCATTGCTGGTTCCTCGGCCAAGTCGAGCTGGCCTGGCTCTGGGCTGAGGTAGCGCTGAATCACGTCGGCACCAGGGCCGTCGTCGACGATTCGCCCTTCGCGTACCTGCACGACCCGGTCGCAGACGTCGGCGACGAGCCATGTGGCGTGGGAGACGAAGACCAAGGTCGTCCCCTTGTCGTGCAACACAGCGATCCGACGAAGGCAGCGGATCTGGAACTCGGAGTCACCGACTGCTAGCACCTCGTCGATCAACAGGACGTCGGCGTTGACCTGAATTGCCACCGCGAATCCGAGCCGCGCCCGCATTCCGGTCGAATAGTGTTTGATCGGCGTATCCATTGCGTCCTCGATACCCGCGAACTCGATGATCTCCGGCATGAGGGCATCCGCATCAGCCGGTGACAATCCGAGGATGGTCGCGGTCACACGGGCGTTCTCCCGGCCCGTGAGCTCAGGATGGAAGCCCAGCCCGAGTTCGATCATTGATCCGATCCGGCCTGTGCACTGCACCGTCCCCGCGGATGGGTTGACAACACCGGCCAAGAGCTTGAGCAGCGTCGACTTCCCGGCCCCGTTGGGGCCGATGACTCCAAGTGCCTCACCAGGCTGAACGTCGAGATCGATTCCCTGGATCGCGCCCAACGGCTGGCGAAGCCTCGGTGTCCCCCAGGGAACAGCGGTCGACCAGCTCTTGCGTCCCGCTCGATCGTACTCCTTCGTCACGCCACGAAGTCGGATCGCCCCCCTTTGCAGCGGCGAGTCAGAGGACATCGGCAAGGCGTTGCTCGATTCTGCGCATGTAGAACAGGGACGCGACGAGCAGTACCGATCCGATCGCCGACTGGATGGCGAGGGGTCCCCACTGCGGCCAGGCGCCGCACAGAATCGTGGCGCGCAGCCCTTCGATTCCCACCGCGATCGGGTTGACGACCGCGATCCACTGCAACGAGCCAAGAAATGAGGCCTCGTACATCACCGGTGTCGCGAAGAAACCGGCGCGGAGAAACAGTTGGACCGCTTGGCTGAGATCCCGAATGAACACCACGAGGGCCGAGGCAAAGATGCTGAGAGCGCACGTCCAGATCATCACCATCAACAGAACGGGCACTGCGCCGAGCACGGTGATCGTCGGCGTGGCGCCTTGGATCGCAGCGACGACGAAGACAGTGGGTAGGGCGATGCCAAGGTCGATGAGGCTCAGGCCCACATCGGCAAGTGGTATTGCCTCGCGTGGGAAGTAGATCTTGCTGGTGAGATCCGAGGCGAGGACCAGGCTGGTCGCAGCGACCGAAAGGCCGGTCGAGAAGAAGGTCCACACGATGAGCCCTGTCCACGCCGAGCTCAGATACGGCGCACACGAGCCCTCGGCGCCGAACGCCTGTGAGAGGACGATGCCATACACCACCAGGAAGACCAGTGGCGTTATCACGGCCCAGGCCAGGTCGAGATAGCTCTCGCGGTAGCGGACGCGGAACTCACGGGGTGTGAGAATCTTCAACAACGCCCACGTCCGTTCGAGTCGTCCGCCCAAGGTGGGGACGACAGCGGAGGAGCGCTCTTGCATCCAGCGGATCGTAGGTGACCGCTCTGAAGGCCTCCAACCAGCGTCCTACGGGCCTGATGACCTCGGCGGGCGGTCTGTTAACCTCCGCCGCATGAGCGACCGTGAGAGTCCGCTGCCGGCTCCAATTCGGGATGCCTTGGTGGTGCGGACACCGGACGGATGGAAGCTTACGCTGTCTGACCGGTGGGAACCCCTGTCGGTCACCGGTGCTGCGGTGCGTGCGCTTGTTCGTGCCAGCGGCGGGGAGCGTCTCGCCGACGACGATCCCGGTCGAGTCGAGCTCAAGGCACTCGGAGTCGACTTCTTGGACGAGTCGACCGACACAGGTCTGGACTCGCGAGGTCCCGCCCGGGACCACGCCACGTGGGTCACAGGCGGATCGGCGGGAGCACCCGCGCCCGAGTCCACGGTCGGGCAACTCGAGGCATTCGTGGCAAGGATCGCCGGGGGCTATCTGCTGATCGAGGCCCCTGACGGCAAGCGCTACCCCCTCGACGAGATCGACATGTATCTGGTCGAGGCGTTGCGGCCCGGGTGTTCTGTCGCAACGGTGGTCGCGAGGGTCCGTGCCGCTGTCGGGCCCACAGTTCCGGCAGAGGACGAGCTCGGTCGACGTCTCCGCCGGATCGCTGACGCTGGTCGTCTGCTCCTCGTCGAGTCGGCTCCCGCAATTGTCCCCTTGGAGGGCGCCGGGAGCGCCGACGACACCCAGCTCCCACCGGCACCGTCCTCGCTCGCCGAGTTCGTGGCCCGTTGGAAGCTGCGCATCGGCCGTCGTCGATTCCCTGGACGCAGCGTGGTTGCACGCGCCTACCAGATCGCCCGGCGAGCGTCGCATCGTGGTCACCACCGGCGGACCCTGGCCACGTCCGAGGTCAACGCACCGCTCATCGAAGGCCCAGTCGGAGTCGTGAAGGAGCCCGAGCTCAGGGCGCCTCAAACAGGAGAGGTCGCGGGCACCGCCGCGACTGGAGGCGAGCAGGGCGATTTCGCCTGGGAGTCGGACAAGACCCCCGACGAGATCACCTACCTCGAGTCCCCGGTCGTTGGACCGGTCGTCGAGGGCGCGATTCCCGTGTACTCGGTGTTCGAAGTGGCAACGGGACCCGCCCTGTCCCTCGCGATGCTGACGGCGAACGCACGACAGCACAACCGCGGAGCATTGAACCGGCACTTCGAAATTCGTCGGCTCGAGGACCCGGCGTCGTTCTTCGCCGACCTCGAGTCGCGCCCGGGGCCTGCCATCCTCCTCCTCTCGAACTACACGTGGTCGCTCGATCACAACATGCGGGTGGCCCGCCGGGCAAGAGAGATCAACCCCGAGGTGGTGATCATTCACGGTGGTCCGAGCACTCCGAAGAACGAGGGTCAATGCGAGGACTTCTTCGCCGAATACGGTGATCTGATCGACGTCGCAGTCCGCGGTGAGGGCGAGGTGACCTTGTCCGAAGCTCTGTCGGTTCTCGTTCAGGGCTGTCCGGCGATCGACCTGACATTGCTCTCCGATGTCGAGGGACTGAGCTTCCGGCATCCGTACGACGGGAGCATCGTGCGCACCGATGATCGCGAGCGAGTGGCCGATCTCGACTCACTGCCGTCTCCTTACCTCAAAGGTGAGTTCGACCATCTCCACACCAGTGCCTGGGGCTCGGACAATAGGCTCATCGCCGTCATCCTCGAGTCAAATAGTGGATGAC
>CAZVVS010000376.1:0-5163 GCA_964630585.1 uncultured Gordonia sp. | reverse complement strand
CGGGTTGGGGTCGCGCAGGACGTTGAACTCGAAGGGCTTCTCGAAGACCTCTTCGTCGTAGTTCGCCGAGCCGTAGAACATGCCGACGCGGTCACCCTTGGCGATCTTCACGCCGCGGATCTCGGTGTCGACCAACGCGGTGCGCTGGAAGCTGTTGACCGGGGTGGCCCAGCGGACGATCTCGTCGACGGCGGTGGCGGGCCGCTGCTCCTTGAAGATCTCCCACTGCTCAGGGTTGTCGAGGAAGGCGTTCATGCCGTGGCTGATCGCGTTGCGAGTGGTCTCGTTGCCCGCGACGGTCAGCAGGATGAAGAAGTAGCCGAACTCGATCTCGTCGAGCGAGTGGCCGTCGATGTCGGCGTTGACCAGCTCGGTGACGATGTCGTCGGCCGGGCACTTACGACGCGCATCGGCCATGTTGTAGCCGTAACCGAGGATCTCTGCAGATGCCACCTGGGGATCGATCGGGAAATCCGGGTCTTCGGCGTTCATCATCGAGTTCGACCAGTCGAAGAGCTTCATCCGGTCTTCCTGCGGCACGCCGAGCAGGTCGGCGATGGCCATGAGCGGCAGGTCGACGGCGACCTGGTGCACGAAATCGCCGTTGCCGGCGTCCGCCGCCTCCTGCACGATCTTGCGCGCCGCCTCGTCGAGCTTCTCCTCCAGGCCGTGCACGGCACGGGGTGTGAAGGCCTTCGCGACGATCTTGCGCAGGCGGGTGTGCTCGGGCGGGTCGTGGTTGATCAGCAGGCCGGCCTTGGTGACCTCCAGCGCCTCGGGCGGCATGTCGTCGTCGAACCGCATGATGACGCCGTTCTCCGCAGCCGACCAGTCCTCGGCGTTCTTGGAGATGTCGCGAATGTCGGCGTGCTTGGTGACGACCCAGTAGCCGCCATCGCTGAACCCGCCGCCCTTGCCGGGCAGCTGGGCGTTCCACCACACGGGTGCGGTCTTGCGGAGCTGGGCGAACTCCTCCTGGGGCACGCCCTCTTCCATCATGTCGGGGTTGGTGAAATCCCACCCCTCCTGCGTCATGAAGGGACACTGCGCTGCGGCGTCGCCCTGCGCGACTGCGGTGTCGTTCGCCTGGGTCACGTCTAAACCTCTTCCGGACTGTCCGGCCGAGCTGCGGCCGAATGGAACGTGTTTCAGTTCACGTTACTCAATACTCTGCCACACGGCATAGACGGGAACAAGAACTTGTTCTAGTTTTGAGGGCGAACGTCCCCCAACGGAAAGAAGTGAGCACATGGGTGTGCCGGTAATCGTAGAAGCGGCGCGGACGCCGATCGGCAAGCGCAACGGTTGGCTCTCGGGGTTGCACGCGACGGAAATCCTGGGCGCCGCCCAGCGCGGTGTCATCGAACGCGCAGGCATCGACCCCGAGCTCGTCGAGCAGGTCATCGGCGGCTGCGTCATGCAGGTCGGCGAGCAGGGCAACAACGTCACCCGCACCGCGTGGCTGCATGCCGGGCTGCCGTGGCAGACCGGCGCCACCACCGTCGACTGCCAGTGCGGATCGGCCCAGCAGGCCAACCACCTGATCGCGGGCCTCATCGCGACCGACACCATCGACGTCGGCGTCGCCTGCGGCATCGAGGCGATGAGCCACGTCCCACTGGGCGCCAACGTCGGCGAGAACGCCGGACCGCGTCGGCCCGAATCGTGGTCCATCGACATGCCCAACCAGTTCGATGCCGCTGAGCGCATCGCGCAGCGCCGCGGAATCACCCGGGCCGACCTCGACGCCTTCGGCCTGCGCAGCCAGCAATTGGCCAAGCAGGCGTGGGACGAGGGCCGCTTCGACCGTGAGGTCCTCACCGTCATCGCCCCCGAGGCGACCAAAGAGGGCGAACTGACCGGCAATAAGCTCACCGTCGACCGCGACCAGGGCCTGCGTGACACCACCGCCGAGTCGCTCGCCGCGCTCAAGCCGGTCATCGAAGGCGGCCTGCACACGGCCGGCACCTCGTCGCAAATCTCCGACGGTGCCGCCGCGGTCCTGCTCATGGACGAGGCCAAGGCCAAGGCGCTCGGTCTCAAGCCGCGCGCCCGGCTGCGCGCCCAGGCGCTGGCCGGCGCCGAGCCGTACTACCACCTCGACGGCCCGGTCCAGGCCACCGAGCGCGTGCTGGCCAAGGCCGGGATGAGCATCGGCGACCTCGACCTGTTCGAGATCAACGAGGCCTTCGCGTCGGTCGTGCTGAGCTGGGCGCAGGTGCACGGCCCGGACATGGACAAGGTGAACGTCAACGGCGGCGCCATCGCGCTGGGACACCCCGTCGGCTCGACCGGCGCGCGCCTGATCACGACTGCCCTCCACGAGTTGGAGCGCCGCGACGGCGAGACCGCACTGATCACCATGTGCGCCGGCGGCGCGCTCTCGACCGGCACGATCATCGAGCGGATCTGATCCGATGGCTGCACAAGAACGCCCCGATCAACTGGACTCGCCGGTCGTCGCGAGGATCATCAAGCTCGGTTCGCGGGCCAACATCCACCTGTACCGGCTCACCCGCGGCCGGCTGGGCAAAACCTGGCGCATCGGTGCGGGCATGCGCAATCCGGCGCCGGTGTGCCTGCTGACCACCGTCGGGCGCAAGTCCGGGCAGAAGCGCACCGTCCCGCTGATTTACCTGCGCGACGGTGACAATATCGTCGTCGTGGCCTCGCAGGGCGGGCTGAAGAACAACCCGGCGTGGTACCTGAACGTCGCCGCCGACCCGGCGGTGACGATCGAGGTCGACGGCAAGAAGCTCGCACTCACCGCGCGGACCGCGGACGCCGACGAGAAGGCGGCCCTGTGGCCGCGCCTGGTCGACATCTACGCCGAC
Organism: uncultured Gordonia sp.; assembly: GCA_964630585.1. Taxonomy (GTDB): domain Bacteria; phylum Actinomycetota; class Actinomycetes; order Mycobacteriales; family Mycobacteriaceae; genus Gordonia. Next base: position 2,329 of record CAZVVS010000376.1, on the reverse strand, counting down.
TTCGACAACTACGAGGCGTGGACCGAGCGCGACATCCCCGTCGTCATCTGCGAGCCGTCGGGAGCGTAGCCCCACACATCTCGCGGATCGCCGCCCCGACCCAGCGGTCGAGGAAGGCAGCGAGGTCGTCGGCGTCGCGTCCGCTGTCGCCGACGACCAGGGACTGCATGGTGCGCAGGATGATCTCGGCGATGTCGTCGAGGGCCGGCTCCAATCCCCATGCACCCCAGTCGACGGCCATCCGCGCCATCACCGAGCGGGCGAACTCCTGGCCGACCGCCGAGGTGAACTCGCCGACGATGCCCAGACTCAGCTGATCCCCGCGCAGCACAATGCCGACGTAGTCGTCGGCGGCCAGCTCGTCCATCACCGCGACGATCCCGTGGACCACGGCCTCGTCGGGACGGGTGTCGTTGCGCAGGTTCGCGGCGATCCGGTCCAGCAGCCCGCCGACCGCGTCCATCGCCGTCGCGGCGAGCAGCTCACCGGTACTCGGGAAGTAGCGGTAGACGGTTTGTCTGGTCACCCCGAGGCTTCGTGCGACGTCGGCGAGGTTGGTCGCGGCCCCCTTCTCGTCGATCACGCCACGGGTGGCGACCAGGATGCGCGCGACGGCCTCGTCGTCGTCGAGCGGTGGATTCCCGCCCCAGCCATGGGTGCGCATGGCTGATCAGCCTAGCGGTATCGACGACCAAGAGGGCATGACCATACACACCGAACTATGGTGTATGGTGTAGTGACAACCGCCACACCGGCGTGAGTTCGCAAAGGATGTCTCCGATGACCGCAGCCGCCCCCACCTGCCCGCTGGGCAAGGGCTTCGACTTCACCGATCCCGACCTGCTCGAGCGCGGCATGCCCATTGCCGAATTCGCCGAGCTCCGACGCACCTCGCCGATCTGGTGGAACGACCAGCCCGGGCTCACCCCGATCTTCGGCGACGACGGGTTCTGGGTGGTCTCCAAGCACCGCCACATCCGGGAGATCTCCAAAGACAGCGGACTCTGGTCGACCAACGCCAAGGGCGCGATCATCCGCCTGCCCGAGTACATGGAGCCCGACCAACTCGAGTTCACCAAAGCCCTGCTGATCAACCACGATCCGCCCGAGCACACCCGTCTCCGCAAGATCGTCTCGCGCATGTTCACCCCGAAAGCCGTTCACACGCTTGAGGATCAGTTGGCCGACACTGCGCGGAAGGTCGTCGAGGAGGCCATCGCAAAGGGCAGCGGCAACTTCGTCGACGACGTGGCAATCCACCTGCCGCTCAAGGCGATCATGGACTTGCTCGGAATCCCCGAGCCCGACCGCGACCGCATCCACCAGCTCGTCGACTCGATCATCAACAGCGACGATCCCGACCAGCCGTTCGACCCGGTCACGGCCAACGCCGAACTTCTCGGCTACGCCTACGCAATGGCGGAGGAGCGCCGCAAGAACCCGACCGACGACATCGTCACCACCCTCGTCCAAGCGGGCGAGGACGGCGAGGCGATGACCGAGATCGAGTTCGGCTTCTTCGTCATCCTGCTCATCACCGCGGGCAACGAGACGACGCGCAACGCCACCAGCCACGGCATGAACGCCTTCTTCGACCACCCCGACCAGTGGGAGTTGTTCAAGAAGGAACGGCCGACGGCGACGATGGTCGACGAGGTGCTGCGCTGGTCCACCCCGGTGCACGCCTTCCAGCGCACGGCCACCGCCGACACCGAGATCGACGGCGTCAAGATCGCCCAGGGCGAGCGCGTCGGCCTGTTCTACAGCTCGGCGAACTACGACGAGGAAGTCTTCGACGACCCGTTCACGTTCAACATCCTGCGCGACCCGAATCCGCACCTCGCCTTCGGCGGCAACGGCGCCCACTTCTGCGTCGGCGCCAACCTGGCGCGGATGGAGCTCGGGCTGATCTTCAACGCGATTGCCGACGTGATGCCCGACATCACCCGTACCGAGAACATCCGGCGCGTGCGCTCGGGTTGGCTCAACGGCGTCAAGGGCCTCGGCGTCGACTACGGCTGTCCGGCCGGAAAGGCCTGAGCTCGAGGCGCATAATCACGAGCATGCGCGACCTAGCCGATCGAGACGACCTCATCGCGCTGCTCTACGACTTTTACCGCCGCGCTTTCGCCGATGACCTGATCGGCCCGGTCTTCGTCGATGTCGCGCACATGGACCTCGAGGAGCACATCCCGGCGATCGCCGACTTCTGGTGCAAGACCGTCCTGCACGAGGGCACCTACAAGCGCAACGTGTTGGTGCCGCACCGCGAGCTGCAGGAGAAGGCACACATGGGTGCGGCCCACTTCGATCGGTGGCTGCAGATCTG
>CAZVVS010000375.1:0-5181 GCA_964630585.1 uncultured Gordonia sp. | reverse complement strand
AGGTGATCAGGATCCAACCACCGCAACACGTGCGGCACCATCACCCTGACACTGATGGTCAGCCTAGTGCGGATAGGTACTGCTAAGGCCGACGAGGTAGCAGCCGGACGTGCCCGAGTTCGTGACCCTGGCACTTGCCTTACCCCGCGGGATATACGACCGTGCCGGTGTCGAGGTCGGTGACTTTCGATGGGAAGTCGCGGTAGTCGACGCTGAGGAACTCTTTGTAGTGACGCTTCCCGTCACGCACGATCTCGATGACCTCGAAGACGACCTGATGAAACTCGTCGTAGCGTGGATCATCCATCTCGATGTCCAACTCGCCGCCATTCTCGCTGTCGTACGCGTTTTCGAACTTACCGACGTAGATCTCGTCGTCGGGAAACTCGATGAGGTATCGGGACGAAGGATGCGCGTAGGCGTAATCCTCCAGGACCCAAACCTGAAACTCCTCATCAGGGTGAAAGTATGGATATGTCATTTGTCTCTCCCAACAATGACAGTCGGCACCGCCGGGACGATGTGCGCGCCGGTCTTGGAGTAGTGGATGGTTCCACGAGTGGTCGGAAGCCCGGAGCCGGGCTCGCGGGTTCGATGTACACCGATCTCGACGCCGAAATCGATGACCTCCTTGTTCGCGCCTTCCCAGCGTCCGGTGCCCGCCTTGTCTTCGACAAGGCGCTGAATCTCTCGGATTCCTATGCTCATTGACGACTTCGAGGGGTCGTAGCCCGGGCGGCCGGGTAAATGCTTTTCTTGCTTGCCGAAATGAATCGCGGTGGTGAACCCGCGAACCTCGCGGAATTCGCGGGTCTTGTAGTCGGTGAGTTTGCTGCGTGGTTTACTCACGCTGCCTCCCGATCGAGGGAGCGATGGCGATGGTCGGGCGCGAAGGCATATACGGGGATATCGATCGCATGGGCGTCGTCAAGCACGCCATACATCGTGCTGCCATATACGACGAGGCTCGTGGGCTGACAGTGGTCGCAGATCAGCCGGATCTCCTCCATGACTTCTCGCCGGTTCATGCGGTTCTTCGTGCAGCCGTGAAGGCCTATGGCCAGGGTTGAGTTCTGGGGGACTCCTGCTAGCGCATAGGGGACGGATTCGGGTCCGCTCAGCCGGACGTTGGGGATCACGTTGATGCCGATGGTTTGCTGTAACCATGCTCCGAGGAGCTGATTTCGGTAGGTGTTGTATACCTTCTGTGCCCGTGGCATGTTGCTGTAGAGGGAGAAGTCGGGGCTGATGACGCCGGCGAATCCGTGTAGACGGTCGATGTGCTTCTCTGGGCTCCTCCAGAACTTCTCGGCTCGGTAATCGTCCTCGTAGAAGTGGACGCAGGTCTTTGGCTGGCCGTGCCTTCTGCGCTTCGTTTCCGAGAACGGAATCAGGCGATCTGGCACAAGAGTGCTCGGGTTGATCCGCGGGATGTCGTGTGGGGTCATCAGCGTCAGATCTTTGAGCAGGCGTCCATTGAAGGTGTCTCTATAGTCGCGCGCGGCAGATTCAGGGGCGGCGCCTTCGAGGGCCGAGTTTGCGGACTGAGGGCCGATCGGTGAAGGGAACAGAAACCCTTGACTCGGTGATGGAACGGTGCGTCTGCGACTCGTCATGCCGACCCCTTGAGATCGTCGTCTGTTGTCAGCGGTGACTCCACCAGCCGCATCGCGGAGGCGAGAATGCGCTCGTCATGGGGTGCGCCCAGTGCATTGCGACTGTTGGCTCGGACAACCCTGCCGTAGGCGAGCCGTGCGGCCTCGTCGCTCAGCTGGAAGACAGTCGCGATGCTTGCGATAGCGAGGTCGGGCACCCAAGCGTTGACGAGTACATCCGGCGCGAGTAGATAGCTGGCCGTGAAGTTGGCCTCGGCTTCGGCGCGGTCTGGAGTGATCGGACGCTTCAGGAGGAGGTGGTCCAGCCATACGTGGCTGATCTCGTGCATGATTGTGAATCTCTGCCGCATCGGCGGCTTGGCACCATCCACGTGGATCTCGAACTTTAGTCCATGAGGTGATTCAGCAGTCTCGGTGTAGCCGTCGTCGGTATTGCAGAGCCGCGCGATTGCGGGGAGGCCCCGTCCGTGCGTTCTGACCCGGACGCCAAGCCGATCAGCGATCTCTAGCGGCTGCAGCGGATAGACGAGTCCGAAGTCCTCAATGAGGTCGGCGGCCAGCACTTTGAGTGCTTCGTACCGTGCGTAAGGCAGCGATCTACTCACTCCGACTCCTCGTTGTCGATCATCTGGCGGAATCGCGATTTCTGGTCGTCGGTCATCTTGGTGCGGGCGACGATTCGCATGGCGGTTTCTAATGGGTCGGCGTGTGTCGGAACTAGTTCCTCGACGTGAACGCCGAGTTCTTCGGCGATGCGAACGAGTGTGACGAACCGCGGCTCGCGGTCGCCGCTGACATAACGACTCATCGCAGCCCGGGTGACGCCTACTCTTGCCGCGAGGTCAAGCTGCGTTATCCCGCGCTCCTCCAGGAGTACGGCCAATCGGGTCGCGAAGTCAGTGTGTTCGACCATGGAGAGTATGTTACCAAACCGGTAACACGTCGAGTGCTTCACTCCGCGCGCGTGGCGGCGCCGATGTCAGACCCGCGGTCCATGCTGCGGGTCAACAAATCGATTGACCGGCACGCGGGTGGGCAACAACTCTGGGTCGGCAACATCAGACCAGGGGATCACCATGACCGTGCCAGCAGCCTCCGACGCCCGACGACTCGTCACGATCGAGTCGATCGCGGCCATTGAACACATTCCCGGCGCCGACGCCATCGAGGCGGCGCACATACGCGGCTGGACCGTCGTCGTGAAGAAGGGCGAGTTCGCACCCGGCGATCCGGTCGTTTACATCGAGGTCGACGCGGCTCTCCCAGTCGCCGATCAGCGCTTCGCCTTCCTTGCTGCGCGCGGCACGAAGACTGTGGCGGGGCGCGAGGTCCACGTGTTGAAGACCGCGCGCCTGCGCGGGGTGTACAGCCAGGGGATTGTGTTCCCGCTTGCCGACTTCCCGGAACTGGGCGGTGTCGACGTCGTGACCGGTTTCGACGCGGCACTCGGCGTCGTGAAGTGGGAACCGCCGCTGCCGCCCGGGATGGCGGTGCTCGGCCCCTTCCCGTCGTATCTGCAGAAGACCGACGCCGAGCGGGTGCAGAACGTCGACGACGAGACGTGGTCGGCGATCCAGGCCGACGCGGACTCGTGGCTCCCCACGGAGAAGGTGGACGGCACGTCGCTGACTGCGTGGCGCACTGTCGACGGCATCCTGCATGTCGCTGGCCGCAACTGGGAACTCGACCCGGCCACGGCCAACGTCTACTGGGATGCAATTGCGACCAGCGGACTGGACGAGAGCGTCGGCGTCGGTGAGTGGGTGCAGGCCGAAGTCGTCGGTCAGAGCGTGCAGGCCAACCCGCTCAAGCTCGACGCTCTGCGCGTCGTGGCTTTCGGGTATGGGACGTTCGACGCAGTCGATCCGTCGATCACCACGACCGCGCGAGTCCCGACCGCGGACTGGCCGGAGTGGGCCCGGGTACTGCGCGCGCCGGTCTACGAGTTCGCGCTCCCCGCGACGCGGGCCGAGGCGATCGCGCAGGTCGAGGCGATCAAGTCGCTGATCTCCCCCTCATGCGGCGCCGAGGGCGTCGTCTGGACCCACGTCGACGGGGCTCCGCTCGCGGGTCTCGGTCGCCGTCCGGTCTGGAAGTCGATCTCGGCCCGATACCTGACCAAGCACGGAGGGTGAGGCTGGCCGTCGTGTTGGCCCGGCGCGATCAGGCCGCGAAACTGGTACCCACATCCCCCTCCAAACCCGGCAACACCACAGGTCAGCGCACTGCTGGATTCCGTCGAGGAGAACGTGATCCAAGCCCGCACATGCAACCGAAACGAGGTGTTGAGTGGAAGGTGGCGACCCGGTGCGGAGTGCCGAATCGCCCTTCAAACCAGATCTGAAACCCAGGGAGTTCGGCGAAATGCGCACACGAATGGCTGTACTGAGGGAAGCGCCCGGCACTTGGAGCGTCGAGGAGGTTGAACTCGACGATCCGAAATACGGCGAGGTCCTCGTCGAGATGGTGGCAACCGGCCTCTGCCACAGCGACGATCACATCTCACACGGCGACGCGCAGGTCGCCCACCTCCCCGTCGTCGGCGGGCACGAGGGTGGCGGCATCGTGCGCAAAGTCGGTCCGGGTGTCGTGGACTTCGAAGAGGGCGATCACGTCCTCACCTCGTTCATCCCCGCCTGCGGCAAGTGTCGTTGGTGCGCGATGGGCATGCAGAACCTCTGCGACAACGGCGCCAAGATCATGATCGGTGACCAGATGGACGGCACGTTCCGTGCGCACGACGACAAGGGCACCGACATCGCCACCGCCGGCCTGCTCGGAACGTTCGCCGAGTGGCAGGTCTACGACCAGCTCTCGCTGATCAAGGTCGACAAGGACCTGCCCCTCGACGTCATCTGCCTCGTCGCCTGCGGCGTGCAGACCGGTTTCGGTTCGGCGGCTTACGCTGGCAACATCCGGCCGGGCGACGTGGTGCTCATCGCCGGCGTCGGGGGTGTCGGTATGAACGCGGTGCAGGGTGCGCGCGAATCAGGTGCGTCGCACATCATCGTCGCCGATCCGGTGGAGGACAAGCAGAAGTGGTGCTTGGACTTCGGCGCCACCGAAGCGTTTCCATCGATCGCCGACGCGATGCCGCGCATCCACGAGCTCACCAACGGCCAGGGCGCCGACGTCGCGATCCTCACGCCCAGCCTGGTTACCAACGCGATCATCGGTGAGGGTTTGATGGCCATCCGCAAAGCCGGCACCGTCGTGGTCACCGCGGTCAGCAATGACCAGGAGCAAGGCGTGGTGCCCGGTCTCAACGGCTTCCACCTCGCCATGATGCAGAAGCGCATCCAGGGCGCGCTGTACGGCATGAAGTCCCCACGCGAGGCCATGCCGAACCTGCTTGCGATGTACAAAGCGGGCAACCTCAAGCTCGACGAGTTGATCACCAAGACCTACGCGCTCGACGAGATCAATGACGCCTACGACGACTTGCGCGCGGGCAAGAACATCCGCGGCGTCATCAGGTTCAAGTAGCAAGGAGGAGCCGATCTCCTTGGCTGATTATGGGAAGGACTTCTGGCCAGGCGGCAGGCCGCGACGATTAAGGGCCGAG
>CAZVVS010000374.1:0-5196 GCA_964630585.1 uncultured Gordonia sp. | reverse complement strand
AGTGGGTATTCGTGCACGGCCACGCGAAAGCCGCTGATGCGCCGGTGCTCAATCGCGCAGGCCTCGGTGTCTCCGCGGCGACGGAGGCGGCGCTGCAAGGCGCCCTGGCATCGGCGGGTATCGGGATCGACGACGTCGATGTCATGGATCTCTACAGTTGCTTTCCGGTCGCGGTGTTCGTCGCGACTGATGCCCTGGGCCTGGCCGCCGACGATCCGCGCGGGCTCACCGTCACCGGTGGCCTGCCGTACTTCGGGGGAGCGGGCAATAACTACGCCATGCACGCGATCGCTGAGGTGGCTCAGCGCCTTAGGGCGCAACCGGGCAGCATCGGGCTGGTCGCGGCCAACGGCGGCATCATCTCGAAGTATGCGGCCGGGGTGTACTCCACGACGCCGACGGCTTGGCCCGTCGGTGCCGACGCCCAACCCGCCGTCGACGCGGCTCCTCGGCTCGAGTCGGTCGACGAGTACACCGGCGAGGCCGTGGTCGAGACCTTCACCGTCACCCCGTACCGGGGCGCGATGGTGGGAATCCTGGTGTGCCGCACCGACGATGGGCGCCGGTTCTACGCGAACGCCGATCCCGCCGATGGGGAATTCGCCGAGGTCTTGGCGACGGGTGAGCCGATCGGAGTGCGTGTCGCCGTCCGCACAGTCGAGGGACGCAATACCGCCACGCGCTGCTGAACCGCGGCTACGTGGAGTCGACTGCCTGCGGTGGCAGACTGGACCGGTGATCCGGATTCTTCATGTGGGCGCTGCAGCGCTCTTGCTGCTCGGCGGCCTGCTCACCGGGTGTTCGACCGACAGTGGGTCGGGTGTGCGCGTGGAGTTCACTGCCGAGTCGTTGGCTTCTGGGGACGGTGAGTTCCCGCCCGGGACGGACCAGGCGAAACTCGTCGGCGAAGCGACGGCCATCCTTGCGCAACGCTTGTCAGACAGTGGTATCGTCGATCCGAAGGCAGCGGTCCACGGCGATACCGTCGTCATCACCGCGAAGTCGGGCAGCCCTGCCGACATCGAAGCGCTCGCGGTCGCGGGTGTGCTGCTACTGCGGCCGGTCCTGTTCACCGCGCCGGTCGCGGCGGACGCCTCCGGTCTGGACCTCGAGCTGCGGCAGGCCAATGTTACGACGCCGCCCGCGGAGATGGCGCGCCGGGCCCAGCAGCTCAAGTGCGTCGGCGTCGATCCCATGGCCGGCAATGACAATCCCGCAGAGTTGCTGGCGGCGTGCGGCCAGGACGGCCAGAACGTCTATGCGTTGGGTGCGGCGATCATCAACGGCAACGAAGTCGCCAGTGCGAAGGCCTCTCCATCGCAACAGGGTGTGGGATGGGTGGTCACCGTGGAGTTCGGTGGGAGCGCCAAGGCGCAATGGCCGATTTACACCGCGGCGAACATCGGTCAGCAGGTGGCGTACGTTCTTGACTCGCGCGTGGTGACCGCGCCGATCATCCAGAGCCCGATCAGTGGGCCGACGCAGATCTCTACGGCGTCCGGCTTCTCACAGGCCGACGCCGAGCACCTCGCCACGATGCTCACGACGGGCGCGTTGCCGGTCCGGTTCGTGCCGAAGAAATAGGCAGATCACTCTCCAGGCCGCCAGGCCGGATCGCGCCCGATGAAGCCCATGAGGCGGTCTTGGGCGGACGCATCGCCGGGGACGGCAATAGCCGGCCCGTACTGTCCCGATCCACGCAGCATCTCCTCCATCGGACCCATGCCCGCGAGCATCGCCGCACACTGGTCCTCGTCGAGCTCGATGTCCTGACCGCTCGCCCGTGCCAGGTCCCACGAGTGCATGAAGACATCGGCGGTGTAGAAGTTGTCGACCGCGACGACCAGAGGCATGGTTCCGACCTGCGGGTGGGTGAACTCGGCCGTCGCGGATGGTCCGTCGAGCAGGCGCTGCACCTGGCCGGTGTGATGGCGCCATGCGCCGACCGGGTCGGCGTCGACGGCGGGTCCGGGCTCCAGGGTGACACCTCCGGCGGCGAGGAAGCCGGTGGACCACTCCACGAGGTGGCCCACGACGTCGCGCGCGGTCCAGTCGGGCACCGGCGCCGGGGCGGACCAGTCGGTCACCCCGGCGACCAGGTCGCCGAACGAGGCGGAGACGACGCGGTGGCGCTGCTCGGGTGTCGTCGGCAGCATCAGATCGATCCGTTGGCGAGCAGGACGTCGATCTTGGCGTACCCGTCGTTGACCCCGACTTCCATGCCGCTGCGCAGCCATGCGTCGCGGTCTTCGAGGCTGTCGCACAGTGATTGCGCGACCAGGCGGCTGCGGCCGTTGCCCAGGTCCTCGACCGTCAGCGTCTCCAGGGATACCCCGTCGGGCTGTTCGGCCCAGGTGAAGGTCTGGACGATCTTGTCCTCGGTGATGTCGTGGAAGGACCCGTAGAACGAGTACTCCTCGTCGCCGTTGATGTGGGTGAAGGCGTAGCGGCCGCCGCGGCGCGCGTCCCAGTAGTCGATCCGGCCCGTCAGACCGTCGGGCCCGGACCACTGGACGAAGAGGTCGGGATCGATGTGGGCCTTGATGAGCTGGGCCGGGCTGGCCGCGAAATCACGCGTGATCGTGATGATCGGCAGGGTCGGATGGGCGTCGATGGTCGCCTCGGGGTGCGTGGTGGTGCTCATGATGCTGCTCCTTCTTCGGTGGGTTCTTCGGTTTCTGTCATCGCGGCCAACACGGCGTCGAGGCGCTGGTAGCGCTCCTCGGCTTGCCGTCGGTACCGCTCGATCCATGCGGTCATCAGGTCGAATACCTCCGCTTCGAGATGGACGGGCCGGGTTTGCGCCTCGCGGCCCCGGGTGACCAAGCCGGCGTCGCCGAGCACCTTGAGGTGCTTGGAGATCGCCTGCACGCTGACCTCGTAGGGTTGCGCGAGCTCGTTCACGGTCGCGTCGCCCTCGGTCAGCCGTGCGACGATGTCGCGCCGCGTCGGGTCGGCCAGTGCCGAGAACACCAGTGACAGTTGGTCCGTCATGTCGATCCTTTATTGAACTGCATGGTTGAATAAGCGTCCCACTGGACCGCCCTGTTGTCAACCTTTTGGTTGAATAAAGACCCGTCACAGTCCTGCGCTGGGTCGATTCGAGGTCAGGCGAAGGTGGCGCTCCGCTTGGACAGGCCTGCCCAGAAGCCGTCGATGACCTGGTCGGGGGCCTGATCCGGCGTGGCCGCCGCGCCGAGTGCGACGAACAGCGGCACGAAATGCTCGACGGTCGGATGGGCGTACGGCATCCCCGGGCCCCGATGGGCGAAGTCGGCGAGTGCGTCGACGTCACCGCGGGCGAGAGACTCGTGCACCCAGGCGTCGAACTCTGACGACCAGGCCGGCGGGACCGCCTCGGGTCGTCGGTCGGTGAGGAACGGCAGTCCGTGCGTCGTGAACCCCGAGCCGATGATCAACACGCCCTCGTCGCGCAACGGTGCCAGGCGCTCGCCCAATTCGATGAGCCGTACCGGGTCGAGCGTGGGCATCGAGATCTGCAGCACCGGGATGTCGGCGTCGGGGTACATGACGGTCAGCGGCACGTACGCACCGTGGTCGAGGCGACGCCCGGTGTCGTGGTGGACGGGCTCGCCGTCGGGGATCATCGTGGCCACCCGGGCGGCAAGCGCCGACGCGTCGGGCGGCGCGTACTGCGTCTGGTAGTAGCGCTCGGGGAAGCCGTAGAAGTCGTAGGTGAGCGGCACGTTCGGGTCGGTCGCACCAATCGTGAGCGGCATTGCCTCCCAATGCGCGGACACGACGAGGATCGCCGTGGGTCGAGGCAGGTCCTTGCCGAGCTCAGCGAGCTGTGCGACCCACGTCTGATCGTCGACGAGGGGAGGGGCGCCGTGGCTCAGGAAAACGGCCGGTGGGCGCGGAGTCGTGGGGGCTGTCATACGACACGTAACGCATCGACCGAGCCTGAGATTCCGCCGACCGAGCCCAAACCCGCGCCGACCGAGCCCAAACCCGCGCCGACTGAGCCCAAACCCGCGCCGACTGAGCCCAAACCCGCGCCGACTGAGCCTACGGCGCGATACTGCGCTGCAAGATCGCGACGTCGATCCACTGTCCGAGTTTGAATCCGACCTGGCGCAACACCCCGACTTCGACGAAACCGTGGCGGCGGTGCAGTGCGATCGACCCGTCGCCGGGCAGGGCGATGAGCGCGACGATCTCGCGGACGTCGGTGGCGGCAGTGGCCTCCAGCAGAGCGGACATCAGGGCGCTGCCGACTCCCCGCTGCTCCAAACCCGGTGCGACATAGATGGTGTCCTCACTCGTTTGCCGATAGGCCGGTTTCGGGTTGTAACCACCGAGATAGGCGTACCCGACGACCCGCTCGTCGTCGGCGGCGACGAGGAACGGCCGGTCGGCCCCGGTGATGGCGGCAAGTTTCGCGACCCACTCGTCGACGTCGAGCGCGACGGTGTCGAACGTCGCGATGGAGGTGGCGACGTAGTGGGCGTAGATCTCGGCGATCGCCGCACAGTCGTCGGCGGTGGCCGGACGGACGCTCGGGGCGTTGCTCGCCATCTCCTGCATGGGCATCACGTTCTCACGGCCAGGCCGATCCGGCCATGCTCGGCCCGCTCGCGGGGCTACGATCCGTGCACTCGGTGTAGGGAGGACCGTCATGACCATGACAGCGGTGATCACTCGTCGCCACCTCGGCGCAGCAATGGTCGCGCTGGCCGCCGCCACGATGATCGCCACGATCGCCGACGCGTCCGCGCAGGCGGCTCCGATCGCGGTGCAGCAGATCCCCGCCAACGGGATCGTTTCCAACGGGATCACCGACTTCGGGACCTATGCGGCCTCGATCCGCATCGATACCGCATCGCCGGGCGTCGTCTGGCTCAGCGCCCCGGCCGGTGGTCGGTGCGGTAATCCCGCGATCGACGACTCCTTCGTCCGCTTCGACTACCGCAATGCCGCAACCGGGCGAGCCGGGTCGGCGATGGTGCGACCGTGTCCCGGTCCGTGGTCGGGTTCACGGCGGGTCAAACTGTTCACCGGCCGCGGCCCGATCAGCGGCACCGTCAACATCGTGAACCGCGGCGGCCCGTGGCAGGTGCCGGGGTGGGCGTCGTTCACCGCCCTCTGACCCGACCCCCCTGACCCGCCCCCTGACCCGACCTCCCTGACCCGACCTCCCTGACCCGACCACCTGCCCGACCCGGCCGCCGGTCG
>CAZVVS010000373.1:0-5245 GCA_964630585.1 uncultured Gordonia sp. | reverse complement strand
CGACGCTGAACATCCCCTCCTTGTTCGGATTGACGACGACGGTCACGATGACCTCCTCGAACCGGGCCGCGGCGCGTTCGACGATGAAGCGGTGGCCGAGCGTGAACGGATCGAACGAACCCGGGCACAGTGCGATGCTCATGCGCACGAAACTACCAGCGCAAGCTCGCAGAACATCGAATCCGCCCAGCTGAACCAGTCCCGCGTGAAACGGGAGTCGTCGTCGACGTGGAAGCTCTCATGCACGTACTCGCGACCGGCGGTCGTCGTGGCGATCGTCTGCAACAGCTGCAGTGATTCTGCCGGGTCGCGCGAGGACAATCCCTGCACGGCCAATGCGATCGGCCACACAAAGTCGACGGGCGTGTGCGGACTACCCGGGCCAGCCGCCAACCTGCCGCGATAGAAGTACGGGTTGTCGCGCGACAGTACGAATTCCCGCGTGCGCAGATACCGCGGATCTTCGACGTCGATGCCGGCCACCAGCGGTAGCGAAAGCAGGCTGGGCATGTTGGCGTCGTCGGCCATCAGCACCGACCCGAGTCCGTCGACCTCGTAGGCCCAGATCTCCCCGTGCTCGGGGTGGGCGACGGTGCCGTACGCGGCCACACCGGACCGCAGCGACGCGGCAAGGTCGCGCGCCTGCGTTCCGAGGTCGTCGGCAACCCGCGGACCGACTAGGTCCAGCGTGTGAGCGGCCATCAGATTCGACGGCACGAGGTAGCCGTAGACACACGCGTCGTCGGACGGACGAAACCCCGACCAGGTCATGCCGGTGACGCTTACCGGGGAACCGAGACCGTCGCGGGCCAAGGTGTCCTGCTCAATCGTGTCTGGGCGGACGAAGCGATAGCCGGACGACTTCTCGTGGTCGAGTTCGACGGTCAAGGTCTCGACCGCACGGGCGGCCGCGCTGCGGAACACGTCGTCGAAGTGCCCGGTGTCCCCCGTCGCATCGGCCAGTTGCTCGGCCAGCTGGAACGGAAAGCACAGCGAGTCGATCTCATACTTCCGCTCCCACAGCCACGGATCATCACCCAGGTCGCGAGGTTCGTGGCAGTGCCCGTTGGGCGCGGCGTTGAAGGCATTCGCATACGGGTCGTGCGCGATGAACGCCATCTGCCGGCGCACCACGCCGCCGATCATCGCGGCCAACGCGGGCAGCTCGTCGGCGCCCTCCGCCGCCAACAGCCTCAGGTACGGGCGAAGCTGCGTCGCCGAGTCGCGCAACCACATCGCCGGGATGTCACCGGTGATGACGAAGACGGTTCCGTCGGCTAGTCGGTGCAAGGTCCGGGCCAGCGTGCGGTGCATGGCGGCGGCGAACAATTCGGCGCACTGGTCCCCGGCCGCATCGGCGACGCGGCTCGTCCACCGGCGAGGCACCGCCGGCGGCAGCAGCTCGTCGGGATCCGGGCGTGTCCCCACCGGAATGTCGTCGACCATCACACCGACGATCATGCCGCCCAACTGCGTGTTCGGTGGGGCTAACCTTCACATATGGAGCGCATGTAGCGATGGCTGTTCGCTGACGGAACCGGGGGTGCGACCCATTCGGGCGGCACTGGCCGGACCGGTCCAGGTCTACGCACTACCGACTAGTCGCCACCCGCGGTGTTCGACTCAGCCCACTCGACACGGGTGTCGCCGTAGACCTTCGCCAGGACCGGCGCCAACGTGTCGGGCCACTGGGTCGGCGCGGCTCGCTTGGCCCGCTCGAGGATCAGGTAGCCCTCGCCGAGCACGGGCGCGACGAGGGTCAGGACTTCGGCGAGCTCATCGTCGGGAAGATCGTAGGGCGGGTCGCAGAACACCATGTCGAACGCGCCGGCGGTGCCGCGCAGGAAGGCGGCCGACTCGGCCTGCACCACGGTTGCCCGACTTTGCGCTCCGCACGCCGCCACGTTGGCGGTGATCCCGCGCGCCGCTGTCCGATCGGCGTCGACCAGCACCGCGGTGGCCGCCCCGCGCGAGAGCGCCTCGAGCCCCAGCGCACCGGTCCCGGCGAAGAGGTCGAGCACGGTCATGTCGGTGAGGTCGACCCGGGCGTCGAGCGCGGCGAATAGTGCTTCGCGCACCCGGTCCGACGTCGGGCGGGTCGCCTCGGAGGTGACGGTCAGGCGCCGCCCCCCGAATTCGCCGGCAATGATCCTGGGCATCGGCAGCCCCGCCTAGAGCAGGGCGAGATCGTCGGCGTGGACCACGGGCCCGCGCAACTCGGCCGGCAAGGCGTCGGTTCGGCGGCCCATCATCACGACCACGTCCTCGGCTCCGTACCCGGCGACGCCGCGGGCGCACAGTGCGCCGCGCTGATCGACCAGTTCGACGACATCCCCGGCGGAGAAGCCACCATAGACGTCGGACACCCCAGCGGCGAGTAGCGACCGGCGTCGGCGGACGGCGTCCACCGCACCGTCGTCGAGCACGAGACGCCCGTGAGTCTCTGCAGCGTGGCGAACCCAGAACCGTCGAGCCGACATCCGGTCCGGGCGCGGTGCGAATGCCGTGCCGACCGACGCGTCGCGCAGCGCGGTCTCGGCATCGGCGGCGGCCGCGAGCAAGACGGGGATACCCCCGTCCGCGGCCAACTTGGCCGCGGCGAGCTTCGACGCCATTCCCCCGGTGCCCAGTGCGCCACCGGACCCGGCGATGACGCCGTCGAGGTCCTCGGGCCCGTCGACCTCGGCGATGAACCGGACCGGGTGCTCGTCGGTGGCCTTGCGCGGATCACCGTCGTAGAGGCCGTCGATGTCGGACAGCAGGACCAGCGCCTCGGCACCGGCGAGGTGGGCGACGAGCGCGGCCAGGCGGTCGTTGTCGCCGAAGCGGATCTCGTTGGTGGCGACGGCATCGTTCTCGTTGACCACCGCCACGGCGCCGAGCGACCGCAACCGGTCCAGGGCGCGCTGCGCATTCGCGTGGTGCGAGCGCCGCGAGATGTCGTGCGCGGTGAGCAGCACCTGGCCGACCACGCGGCCGTAGCGCCCGAAAGAGGTTCCCCACGCGTGGGTCAACGCCAACTGGCCGACGATGGCCGCAGCCTGCTTGGTGGCGAGGTCTGAGGGCCGGCGGCGCAAACCGAGCGGTGCCAGCCCGGCGCCGATGGCACCCGACGACACGACGATCACGTCGCTGCCCGAGGCCATCCGGTGCTCCAGGGCGTCGGCGAGGCGGTCGAGCCGCTCGACGTCGAGACCGTCATTCAGATCGGTGATCGCCGCGGAACCGATCTTGACGACGACGCTGCGCGCGCCGGCGATCGCGGCGCGCGTCGAGGACGACTGGGCCGCGGCATTCATTCGTCGGCGTCCCAGTCCTCGTCGGAGTCGCCGGTCGCGGTGGCGTGATCCCACTCCTCGTGGTGCTCGCGGCGCAACTTGCGCGCGGCCTTGCGCTCCGTGGCCCCGATCCGGTCGGAGCGATCCAGCCGGACGTCGGTGCCGCGCCCGGTGATCGGCACATCGTCGCCGCTGGGCGTCGTCGGCTCCCAGTCGAAGGTGACGTCGCCCAGCGTGACGGGCGCACCCGGTTCGGCTCCGAGCCGCACGAGCTCCTCTTCGACGCCGAGTCGGTTCAGCCGGTCGGCGAGATAGCCGACGGCCTCGTCGTTGTCGAACTGCGTCTGGCGGATCCACCGCTCTGGGCGCTCGCCGCTGACGATGAAGCCACCGGGCACCTGCGGATCGGGAACGACGGTGAACTCGGCGGCATCGACGGCCTTGGGTCGGATGACCGCTCGACGCGCCTCCTGCTTCGGGTTGGCCTCGCGGTACTCGCGCACCAGCTTGGCCAGCGCGAAGGCGAGTTCGCGCAGACCCTCGCGGCTCACCGCCGACACCCGGTACACCGGCCACCCGAACTTTTCGAGGTCGGGCTGGACGATGTCGGCCAGCTCGGCCGCTTCGGGGATGTCGATCTTGTTGAGGACGATGATCCGCGGACGCCCGGCGAGGTCGCCGAGGCCGAGATCGTCGTCGAGCGCCGGTTGATAGGCCGAGAGTTCTGCCTCGAGGGCCTCGATGTCGGACACCGGGTCACGGTCGGACTCCAGGGTGGCGCAGTCGACGACGTGTGCCAAGACCGCGCAGCGCTCGATGTGGCGCAGGAAGTCCAGCCCCAGGCCGCGGCCCTCCGACGCGCCTGGAATGAGCCCGGGCACGTCGGCAATGGTGAACGTGTCGATCGACCCCGACCGCTCACCTGCCTTGCCCGGTACGGTCTGCACGACACCGAGGTTGGGCGCCAGCGTGGTGAACGGGTAGTCGGCGATCTTCGGCTTGGCCGCGGACAGGACCGACACCAGCGACGACTTGCCCGCCGACGGGAAGCCGACCAGCCCGACGTCGGCGACGGACTTCAACTCAAGGACGAGTTCGCGCTCCTGGCCGGGTTCGCCGAGCAGGGCAAAACCGGGGGCTTTGCGGGCCTTGGAGGCCAGCGCCGCATTCCCCAGTCCCCCGCGCCCCCCCTGGGCGGCGATGAACGTCGTGCCGGCGCCGACCATGTCGGCAAGGATCTCGCCGTCGCCGTCGAGGATGACCGTGCCGTCGGGGATGGCCAGTTCCAGGTCGTCGCCGTTGGCGCCGCTGCGGTTGTCGCCCATTCCCGGTTTGCCGTTGCCCGCGCTGGCATGCGGCCGGAAGTGGAAGTCCAGCAGGGTGTGGACCTGCGGATCGACGACGAGGCGCACGTCCCCGCCGCGCCCGCCGTTACCGCCGTCGGGGCCGCCGAGCGGCTTGAACTTCTCCCGATGCACCGAGGAGCAGCCGTGCCCGCCGTTGCCGGCGGTCACGTGGATCGTCACCCGGTCGACAAAACGTGACACCGGTGCCTCCTACTCGGACGGGTACTCAGGACAATCAAACCCCGGGAGAGGTAGATCAGGGGACAAACAAACAGGGCGGTCGAGGATCGGTGATCCCCGCCCGCCCTGTGAAGAGCTTCGCGCCCGGATCAGACCGCAGCGGTATCCGGGACGATGTTGACGGTCTTGCGGCCGCGCTTGCTGCCGAACTCGACCGCCCCGGCCTCAAGGGCGAACAGGGGGTCGTCGCCACCGCGACCGACGTTCACGCCGGGGTGGATGTGGGTGCCGCGCTGGCGGACCAGGATCTCGCCGGCGTTGACCTTCTGCCCGCCGAACCGCTTGACGCCGAGTCGCTGGGCATTGGAGTCGCGTCCGTTGCGCGAGCTCGATGCGCCCTTCTTATGTGCCATGTCTGCTGCTCCTACTTGATTCCGGTGA
>CAZVVS010000372.1:0-5296 GCA_964630585.1 uncultured Gordonia sp. | reverse complement strand
GCGAGGATCTCCGGCGTCGTCTCCGCCAGGACGCGGTCGGCCAGCGGCAGCAGATTCGGGTGGTGCCCGCCCAGCGTCGTACCGGCATTGCCACCGGCGGTGAGCGCGCCGATCACCACCTCCCCCGATTGCACGCGGGGGTGATCGAGAAGCAGGCGCAGGATCTCGCCGCCCGCGTACCCGGAGGCACCGGCGACCGCAACGGAAATCGTCATGGAATCATTATGCACTACTGTGCAAATGTATTCAGCAAGACACGCCTGGGAGCCGGCCTGTCCGACGGTCAGCGCAGGCGCGCGCCGACGGTGCTTCCCGCGTGCTCGACCGCCGCCATCTTCGCGGCGCTCGCTTCGTCCTCCGTGAGGGTGCGGTCGGGGGCGCGGAACCGCAGGGCAAATGCCAGCGACTTGTTGCCCTCCCCGACCTGGTCGCCGGTGTAGACGTCGAACAGCTCCAACGACTCGAGTAGCTCACCGGCACCGTGTCGCAGTGCGGCTGCGACGTCGGTCGCGGGCACCGAAGCCTCGACGACCACGGCGACGTCCTGCAGGACTGCGGGATAGGCCGACAGGCTGGGCGTCGGGAAATTGGCACCCAGTGGCAACGCGTCGATCGAGAGCTCCAGGGCGCACGTGCGCTTGGGGAGGTCGGCGCGCGCACACACCGCCGGGTGCAGCTCGCCGGCCCAGCCGATGGTGACCGGCTCACCCGACTCGTCGATCGCCACGACCCGCGCGCACCGGCCCGGGTGCCACGGCAGCTTGTCGTCGGCGACGAGGTCGACGTCGATACCCGCGGCCCGGCCGATGGACCGGGCAGCCTCGAAGGCGTCCGTCGCGTCGGCGGACCGACCGCGACCCCACGGCCCGGCCGGCTCGAACAGCCCCGTCAGCACCGCGGCGACGTGCACCGGCTGGTCGGGCAGACTGGCGTCCAGGCGCGCCCGCTCTTCGTCGGAGGGCCGTCGGGTGACGTCGAGCGCGGCGATATCCTCGCCGCTGCCGGTACCACCGAGGACCACCTGACCGATGGTGAACAGCGACAGGTCGCGCTGGCCGCGGGCCAGGTTGCGCGCGACCATCTCCAGCAGGCCGGGCAGCAACGTCGTGTTGAGTTCGGGACGGTCGGACTCCAGCGGGTTGAGGACGCTGACCGTCGTGCGCCGCGGATCGTCGTCGGGCAGTCCCCACACGTCGAAGACGCCTGCGGGCATGAACGGGTACGGCAGGACCTCGACGTAACCGTCGAGGGCCAGCGTCCGGCCGATGCTGCGACGACGCCGCTGCGCCGGGGTCAGTCCCTGCCCACCGGGTGCGCGCGGCACGACGGCGGGGATCGCCTCCAGGCCTTCCAGGCGTAGGACTTCTTCGACGAGGTCGGCTGACTCGCGCAGATCGGGGCGCCACGACGGCGGATGGACGACCAGTCCGTCGATGTGCTCGTCGACGGTGCATCCGACCTCGCGCAGGCGCCGCGCCGACGTCCCCGCCGGGTAGTAGACGCCGGCGGTGTCATCGGGTGCGTTGGGCGCGAACTTGATGGCCGGCGCCGGGTCGGTCGCGAGCCGCACGTCGGTCCACGCGTCGGCCTGCGAGCCACCGGCGATCTCGACGATGAGCTGGGCCGCACGCGCCGAGGCGATCGCGGTGATCTCCGGGTCGACGGTCCGCTCGAACCGCTTAGCAGCCTCCGAGGACAGCTTGTGGCGCTTGCCGGTCCGGAAGACTCGCACCGGATCGAACGTCGCCGACTCGAGCAGGACTCGGGTGGTCTCCCCACGGACCTCGGTCGTCGCACCGCCCATCACACCGGCCATGGCGATGGCGCCGGACTCGTCGGCGATGACGACGTCCTCCGCGTCGAGGGTGCGCTCGACACCGTCGAGGGTCAGCAGCTTCTCCCCCGCCTCGGCATTGCGCACCGCGACGGTGCCGGTGACGCGGTCGGCGTCGAAGGCGTGCAGCGGTTGGCCGAGCTCGAACATCACGTAGTTGGTGACGTCGACGACGGCCGAGATCGGCCGGATGCCCGCCACCAGCAGGCGCTTGCGCAACCACCACGGCGAGACCGCCGTCGGGTCGACTCCCTCGATGACCCGCGCGGTGTAGCGCGTCGACCCCGTCGCCGCGTCGATCACGACCGGCCAGCCGTTACCCGGCGTGCCCGGGTCGACGTCGGCACCGGGCTCGATGAATCGTGCGTCCAAGGCGCCAGCCAGTTCGCGGCCCAGGCCGCGCATGGAGAACGCATAGCCGCGGTCGGGGGTGACGTTCACATCGATCGCGGTGTCGGGCAGGCCGAGGAGATCGTTGGCATCGTCACCGGGCTCAGCCGATCCTGAGGGAAGCACGAGGATGCCGGTGTGGTCGTCGCCGACGCCGAGTTCGGCGACCGAGCAGATCATGCCATCGGAGGTCTTGCCGTATGTCTTGCGGGTGGCGATCTGGAATCCGCCGGGCAGAGTGGTCCCGGGCAACGCGACGACGACGAGGTCGCCCTCGGAGAAATTGCGGGCGCCACAGACGATTTCCTGCGGCGAGTCCTTGCCAACGGCGACGAGGCAGAAACGGATCGGCTTCTTGAAGTCGGTCAGCTCCTCAATGCTCTCGACCCGACCGACGACGAAGGGGCCCTCGACGTCGCCGAAGGGCTCGACGTCCTCGATCTCGAACCCGACGCGGACGAACGCCGCGTCGATCTGCTCGGCGGTCGGGACGGCTTCGCCGTCGGCGAGGTCGAGAACGTCGGTCAACCAGGACTGTGGGAGACGCACGGTGGTTGCTGCTTTCGGATCGGGGTGGAGGCCGGGTGCGGCGGGGTCGGTGGTGGGTCAGGCGGCGGGGCCGAAGGGCACGGTGAACCGAATGTCACCCTCCACCATGTCGCGCATGTCGGGCAGGTCGTTGCGGAACTGCAGGGTGCGTTCCAGGCCCATGCCGAAGGCAAACCCGCTGTAGACGTCGGGGTCTATGCCGCTGGCACGCAGCACGTTCGGATTGACCATGCCGCAGCCGCCCCACTCCACCCAGCCGGCGCCGCCCTTCTTGGCGGGGAACCAGACGTCGACCTCGGCCGACGGCTCGGTGAACGGGAAGTACGACGGCCGCATCCGCGTCGTCGTGTCGGGGCCGAACAGAGCATGGGCCAACGTTTCGAGCGCGCCGCGCAGATTCGCCATCGTCAGGCCCTTGTCGATCGCGAGACCCTCGATCTGGTGGAAGACCGGCGTGTGCGTCGCGTCGAGCTCATCGGTGCGGAAGGTGCGGCCCGGGCAAGCAACATAGATCGGCAGGTCACGGTTCAGCATGGTGCGGACCTGCACCGGCGAGGTGTGGGTGCGCAGCACCTGGCGCGACTCGGTCTGGCCAGGGTCGGGAGCGATGTAGAAGGTGTCCTGCATGGAGCGGGCCGGGTGGTCGGGCAGGAAGTTCAGCGCGTCGAAGTTGTAGTGCTCGGTCTCGACCTCGGGACCCTCGGCGATCTCCCATCCCATCCCGACGAACACGTCGGCGATCTGCTCGCCGATCACCGTGATCGGGTGGCGGGCGCCGACGCGCCGACGACCGCTGGGAAGGGTCACATCGACCGTCTCGGCCTCCAGGACCAGGGCGTCACGCTGCGCTTCGAGCTCGGCGATGCGGGTGGCGAGTGCATCGGACACTCGGGTCCGGGCGGCGTTGACTGCCTTGCCCGCAGCGGCACGCTGCTCGCCGGGCAGCCCGCCCAGTGAACGGCGGGCCAGGGAGATGGCGGCCTTCTCACCGAGATGCTCGGCCTTGGCCGATGCCAGGGACTCCAGGTCGGAGACGGCGGCGAACGCCCTGACAGCTGCTTCCGCCGCGGCGTCGAGCGCCTCGGATTCCAGCACTGACGTGTCGATCTCTGAGTTGTCGTTCTGCTTGGCCACGAGGGACAAGACTAGTCGATCGGTATGGCCCGATCCCACGCGGTTTCCGTGCAGCGCCTCGACGAATCCACCACGGTTTCGTCCACACGGCATCGATCGTTGTTGGAATGACGAATTGGCGTGGGGTCGACGCCTCAGCCCTGTGCTCGCGCGCTCTCGTACAGACAAATCGCGGCGGCGGTGGCGAGGTTCAGGCTCTCTGCGCGCCCCTTGATGGGGATGGATACCCGATGGTCCGCCGCGGACGCCACGTCGTCGGGCAGGCCATGGGCCTCGTTGCCGAACAACCACGCCGTTGGCCGCGCGAGGATCTCGCCGGCGGTGGTCAGCGGCGTCTCACCGTCGGCGGTCGTGGCCAGGACGGTCAGGCCGGCGGTGCGCAGGGCCGCCAGACCGTCGTCGACAGATCTTTCCCGCACGATCGGCAGGTGGAAGACGCTGCCGGCGCTGGCGCGCACGCATTTGCCGTTGTGCGGGTCGACGGCGTCACCGAGGATCACGACGCCGTCGGCACCCATCGCGTCGGCGCAGCGGACGATGGTGCCGAGGTTTCCCGGCTCACGCGGTTCGACGGCGACGGCCAGCAGCTGCGGCGCGCTTGCCAGCACCTCGTCGAGCGCGACGTCGAGCAAGCCGCACACGGCGAAGATGCCCGGCGGCGTCGTCGCATCCGCGAGTTTGGCCACAGCGCGCGCGGTCATTTCGACGACGTCGACTCCCCGATCCGCGGCGACGGCGAGAACGTCGCGATGCCGATCGACGTCGTCCTCCCCCACCAGCACTATTTGTGCTCGGCCGGTGTCCAGTGCAGCCCCGACCGCATTGGGCCCCTCGACGAGGAACTGCCCCTGGTCACCTCGGACCGAAGCACGGTGGAGCTTGGCAAACGAAACAACCCGCGATGAGCGTTCGGTCAGAACTTCCATAGCGGGTTGCGTCGGCGTTTGTGCGGCCGCGGTCAGGCGGCAGGCGCGTTGACGTCGTCCGGGAGCGCCTTGCGGGCCACCTCGACGAGGCCGGTGAAGGCCTGCGGGTCGCTCACGGCGATCTCGGCGAGCACCTTGCGGTCCACCTCGACACCAGCGGCCTTGAGGCCCTGGATGAAGCGGTTGTAGGTGATGTCGTTGAGACGCGCAGCGGCGTTGATGCGCGAGATCCACAGCTTGCGGAACTCACCCTTGCGCGCACGACGGTCGCGGTAGGCGTAGGTCATCGAGTGGAGCTGCTGCTCCTTGGCCTTGCGGTACAGGCGCGAGCGCTGCCCGCGGTAGCCCTTCGACGCCTCCAGGGTCGTCCGACGCTTCTTCTGGGCGTTTACCGCCCTCTTCACGCGTGCCATGTCTGGTCCTCTTCTACTTCAGTCTGGTTGATCGTTGAGCGGGCTGCGAT
>CAZVVS010000371.1:0-5301 GCA_964630585.1 uncultured Gordonia sp. | reverse complement strand
ATGGTGTCGCGCAGCCGGACCGTCGAGATCATGGCCGACGCCGCGATCTCGATCATCTCCAAGCCCGCGTCCGCGGCGACCGGGCAGTGCTACGTCGACGAGGAGGTCCTCGCCGCCGATGGGGTCACCGACTTCGCGGCCTACCAGGTCGACCCGAGCGTCGACATGCACGATCTGGAGCTCGACTTCTGGATGGAGTGGCCCCGGTGAGCGTCGATCGTTTGCTGCCCACCCAGGAGGCCCACGACCTCATCGACCTCACCCGCGAGATCGCGGACAAGGTCCTCGCGCCCATTGTCGACGAGCACGAGAAGGTCGAGACCTATCCGGAAGGGGTCTTCGCCACGCTCGGCGAGGCGGGGTTGTTGAGCCTGCCGTATCCGGAGGAGTTCGGCGGCGGTGGTCAGCCCTACGAGGTCTACCTGCAGGTCCTCGAGGAGATCGCCGCACGCTGGGCCGCGGTGGGCGTGGCGGTCAGCGTCCACAGCCTCGCCTGCCATCCGCTCAATGCGTTCGGGACTGACGAGCAGAAGCAGCGGTGGCTGCCGGAGATGCTGGGCGGCAGCCTGATCGGCGCCTACAGCCTGTCCGAGCCGCAGGCCGGCTCGGACGCGGCGGCACTGGCCTGCAAGGCGGTGCCGTCCACCGGCGCCGACGACGAGGACGGCTACCTGGTCACCGGCACCAAGGCATGGATCACCCATGGCGGCCGGGCAGACTTCTACAACCTGTTCGCCCGCACTGGCGAGGGCTCGCGGGGCATCTCGTGTTTCCTGGTACCCGACGGCATGGATGGACTGACCTTCGGCAAGCCGGAGGAGAAGATGGGCCTGCACGCGATCCCCACCACCGCCGCCTACTACGACGGTGCGTTCATCCCGGCGGAGCGCCGCGTCGGCGACGAGGGGCAGGGGCTGCAGATCGCGTTCAGCGCCTTGGACTCCGGGCGCCTGGGGATCGCCGCGGTGGCCGTCGGGATCGCGCAGGCGGCACTCGACGACGCGGTGGCCTACGCCAATGAGCGGACTGCGTTCGGGCGCAAGATCATCGACCACCAGGGGCTCGGATTCCTGCTCGCCGACATGGCCGCCGCGGTCGATTCGGCGCGGGCGACCTACCTCGATGCCGCGCGTCGACGCGACGCGGGCATGCCGTACTCGCGCCAGGCCTCGACGGCGAAGCTGGTCGCGACGGACGCCGCGATGAAGGTGACCACCGACGCGGTCCAGGTGCTCGGTGGGTACGGGTACACCCGTGACTTCCGGGTGGAGCGGTACATGCGCGAAGCCAAGATCACCCAGATCTTCGAGGGCACCAATCAGATCCAGCGATTGGTGATCAGCCGGGGGCTGATGGGCTGATTCAGCGATAGCCGACGAGCGCGAGGGCGAAGTCGACGTACTCCGCGGCGACCGCCTCCGGGCTCAATCGTCCGAACGGCCGCCACCAGGTGGGCAACGCGGCGCACATGGACACGACCACGCGTGCGGCGTCGTCGGGGATCGTGGTGGTGAACACCCCGAGGGCGACCGCCTCGTGGACGAGCTCGTCGACGATCTCCTGTTGGCGGTTGCGGCGCGCGGTGATGGCTTCGCGGTTGCCGCCCACCAGGGCGCGCACCTCGCTCGCGGCGATGAACCCTAGCCCGCGGCGGTAGGTGTGGAACAGTGCGAGGTTCTCCACGGCCCGGCAGAACCGGTCCGATGGGTCCGCACCTTGGGCCACCGCCGCCGCGGTGCGCCACTCCAGATCGCTGAGGGCGTCGTCGAGGATGCGTACGAGGATCGCCTGTTTGCTCTCGTAGTGCCCGTAGATCGCGGGCACCGAGACGCCGCTGCGGGCGGCGATCCGGCGCATCGTGGTGCCGTGATAGCCGACCTCCAGCAGTTCGTCGACAGCCGCGGCGAGGATCGGGTCGAATGCGAGCGGTTCGTATCGCCGCCAGTCGCCGCGACCAGTGGGCGAGTCGGCGCTCCTCGTCGTGGATGGTCGTGTCGCCGAGTCTTCGCGCGGCGCGGTGGCGGTGAGGATCGCACCGGCCGGCATGTCGAGGACCACGGCGATTTCTTCCAGGCGCTCGACGGTGAGGTGGGCGTTGTCGTTCTCGAGCTGGCTGATCGTGGCCGGGCTGACGTCGATGCGCCGGGCCAGCTCCCGACCGGTGATGCCCCGGGTGCGGCGGGCCCAGCGCAGCCGCGTTCCGATCGTCGGACGGGTCTGGCTCACCTGTTCAGGATAGCTAAACTCACCGCCGGCGAGCGAGATCTCAATCGTGCGCGGCGTGGGTGCCGAAGGAGCGGCGGTGGTAGGTCAACGGCTCGGCGTCGGTGTTGGTGTCGGCGGTGTGCACCCGGCCGACGACGATGGTGTGGTCCCCACCCGGGAGCAGGCTCTCGAGTTCGCAGGAGAGCCACACGGCGGTCTCGTCGATCCGCGGGACCTCGCCGCTGGGCTGCCATCCGATTTCGGCGAACTTGTCCTCGCCCTTGGTGGCGAATTTGAGGGCGATCGGGTGCTGGTGCGACGCCAATACATTGACCCCGAACCGGCGTGAGGTTTCGATCAGGGTGAGAGTGTCCGAGGTCTGCGCCAGTGCGACGGCGACGAGCAGAGGCTCCACCGACAGAGACATCACGGCGCTGACCGTCGTGCCGTGGGGACGTCGGTCGTCCATGGCGGTGATGATCGTGACGGGCGCGCACAGATGGGCCATGGCATGGCGGAAGCGCGTCGCCAGGTCGTCGGAGACTGGAGTGGACATGGGACTCCTCCTAGGGGGTTACGAGGTGAGGGCGATGAGCGCGGAGTACGTGAGCACCGGAAGCCCGAAGTCGTCGGCCTCGTCGGGGCCGGCGATCTGGGTCTCGTCCCGATTCGAGACTAGCGCGGTGTATGCCACCGAGTGGGCGAGCGAGCCGTGATTGCCGGCGAGGTAGCGCCCTGCCTTGGCGATGAGGCCCGCCCGGTCGATGTACGGTGCGTCGTCGGGCACGACGACCGGCATGACATGGCCGGGGCGGGTGAACGACGCCGCTTTCGAGCGGGGATCGGCCAGGGCCCGCAGTGTGACGCCGCGGTCGTGGGCCGAGATCCCGGTGGTCGTGCCGTCGACCGCGTCAACGGCCACACACATCCGCTCGCCGACCTCGTCGATCGACTGCTGCCACACCATCGGCGGCAACTCGAGGCGCTGCGCCGTCGCGAAGTCGATCGTGACGCAGAGGAATCCGGCACCGCGCCGGACCATCTCGGCAACGGTACGGGTGTCGATGGCTGCAGCCGGGGCGATCAGGTCGCAGCCGGAGCCCCACACATCGTCGGCGAGGATGACCGGACGGCCGGCGCGGAAGCTGTTGGGCGCGGGGGCGGTGGCTACGTGGGGATGGGCAAGGTGTGCGCGGGGCGCCGCTGCGGCGCGCGGGCGGGGAAGCACGGTGGTCATGGTCGGCCCGCTATCCCGAGATCCCGACGGCGGACCAGAACTTCTCGAACGACGACGGCACCAGGTCGGCTCCGTGCGTGACCTTGCCGTCGATGAAGCGGTGGACCATGACCATCGTCGTGTCGAGCACCTGATCGCCGAGACGGCGGTAGATGTCGATGTTGGCGGTGACGATCTCGTCGCCGACGATGTCGACGGCACCCACCACGTTGCGGGCCTCGTCGAGCTTGGCGAGGACGCCGAAGGCTTCCAGGAACTCACCCTTGGTGTAGACCCGCTGGGTCCCCTCGACGGTGAACCCCGCCCAGGTCATGTCGTCGTCGTAGAGGGCGACGAGAAGCGTCGGGTCGCCGGCATCGGCTGCGGCGAAGGCCGCCTTGAGGGCGTCGGCGTTGCTCTGGGACATGGGGTCGTCCTTTCGGGTTGTTCGATGTGGTCCCAATCACTCTCCCTGGCGGTGCGGTCGGCGATAACCGTTCGACTACGTGATCAGCTACGGGACCACTCGCGACACCGTCGAATGCAGACAATGTGCAGGTCAATGTGGTGTTCTGCGGGCTGTCGGGTGGGCGTCGGCAGGGGTGGCGACGCACTGGTGACACATGTTGACCACTGGGGTTGAGGTGCCCGCGCCACTGGAGAACAGTGATCCATATCACTTCAACGGAGAGGCGGAGCGGGGTGAACGCTGACGAGTGGGCGCAGATCCACCGGGCGAGCGCCGAGGGCGAGACGATCAAGGGGATCGCGGCGCGGCTGGGCATGTCGCGCAACACGGTGCGCCGCGCACTGTCCTTGACGGAGCCCCCCGACGACCACCGAGCTGCAAAAGGGTCCGCGACCGACGCCGCCGATCGGGATATCCGCGAGCTGCTGCTGGCCGACCCGGAGATTTCCATCGCCGAGATCGGCCGCCAGATCGGCTGGACCAGGTCGCGCACATTGCTGGTGCGCAAGGTCGGTCGGCTGCGCAGCGACACGACCGCCGATCTGCCGCGGAACCAGTCGCCGTCGAGCTCCCCCGGGATCCCGCAACCCGCGACCAGCTTTGTCGGCCGGCGCAGCGAGCTTGGCGAACTCCGCGCGCTGCTCGGCGAGCACCGGCTGGTCTCGATCGTCGGCCCCGGTGGCATGGGCAAGACGCGCCTGGCGATCCGAGCGGCTGATGAGTTCCGGCGCGCATTCCCCGACGGGGTGCGGTTCGTCGACCTGACCATCGTCCGCAGTGAGGAACTCCTGGCGCAGACCGTCTGCGACCTGTTGGCCATCGACACTCGTGACGCCCACGACCGCGCTGCCGAGGACTCGCTGGTGAACTTCCTGCGCAACCGCCGGATGCTGCTCATCCTCGACAACTGCGAGCACGTCGTCGACGCGGTTGCCGCGCTGGCCGCACGCCTCGTCGAATCGACGCCGAACCTCCGCATCCTCGCCACCTCGCGGGAATTCCTCTCCATCCCGGGTGAGTACGTCTTCCACCTGTCCGCCTTGCCGATCGACGGGCCCGAGGCGGTGAGTCCTGCCGTCGAGCTGTTTGCCCGACGCGCGGCGGCCGTCCTCGCGGGTTTCACACTCGACGAGGAGAACCGTCCCGACGTCCAGCGCATCTGCCGTCGCCTCGACGGCCTCCCGTTGGCCATCGAACTGGCCTGCACGCGGTTGAACCTCATGTCCGTGGGCGAGTTGGCCGACATGTTGGAGCGGCGGATGTCGATGCTGACGGTCGGGTCGCGTGACCGCACCTCGAGGCACCGGAGCCTGCAGGCCACGATCGACTGGAGCTACGAGCTGTGCAGCGCGGCCGAGCAACTACTGTGGTCGCGGATCTCGGTGTTCGTGGGTGGGTTCGGCGCGGTCGA
>CAZVVS010000370.1:0-5309 GCA_964630585.1 uncultured Gordonia sp. | reverse complement strand
CGGTGTGGCTGGACGCGCTCGCGCATCGGGGGCGACGCCAGGCCGACCTGGTCGCCGGCGCGGCCGCCGCGGCACAAACCGCGCACCTCGCGATGCCCGCTGCCGCCGAAATCGACCAAGTGCGCGGGAAGCTCGCGGAGGTCGCCGCCACGGCCGGACTGGCAGTCGTGATGACGGGCGGGCTGGCCCGCGCTGAGCGCGCGCGGGTGGAGATCGCCGCCACCGCCGCTCGCGTCATGCACGGCTACGAGCGTGACTGTACGGCCGTGGCAATCGCCCCGCCGCAGAGCAGTCCGGCTCCCGCGCTGGTACGGGGTGCCGCTTCGACTCGGACTACGCAGACGGGTGCCAGGTCGACCGGCGCAACGGGTATCGCACCACTTGGCGTCGCCGGGCTCGCCGCAGTGCCCCCGCGCGTGTTGGGACGGTTCCAGGCCGCGGCGGTCGGGACCAGCGCCTCCACTGACGATCGGCGTCGGGACTCGGTGACGCCAATCGCGCAAACGTCCGGCGGCGCCGACCGTGCGCGCGGCTCGTCGATGGGCCCGGTCGCGCCCGTGGCCGCCGCGCCGGGCGCGGGGTCCGCACGGGCCGGCGCCACCGATCACGCTGTGACACTCACCCACGAGTCCTTCGTTGCCGTCGAAGCCGCAGACTCCGACGCGGCCGAACCGATGACCTGGGCGCAATTGGCCGTTCACGACCAGGTGCGGGCCACACCGGGCCCCGGCGCCACAGACCCGGGTCACACATCCGTGTGATCCGATCATGAAAGAAGGGGGAACACCATGCCCGGATCAGGGCTCAACCTCGACGTCGGCGCCTCGCTGGCCTCGGCCAAGTCGGTGGCCGGAATCGTCGACGAGATGCAGCAGGTCATCCGCGCCATCGCGACGGCCTCGCAGAACGTGGCCGGTACGTGGAAGGGGCGCGCGTCGGGGGCCTACGACACGACTCACGGGGACTGGAATGCGAGTGCGGTGAAGCTCAATCTCGCACTCGAGGACATCAAGGCCAAGCTCACCGCCTCGTTCGCCGGGTACGGCGATGAGGACGAGTCGGGCGCGGGCACCATCAACGGCTCGCTGGCCGTCTGAGTCGGCGAGAAGGAGGAATCATGAGCATCATCCAGTACGACTTCGCCGCGCTCGATACGTTGACCGGCGATCTGAACCGCAACTTCGCCCGCCTCGAGCAGCTCTCCGGACAGCTTCGGTCGCAGGTGAACGCCCTCGCCTCGCAGTGGCAGTCCGCCCAGGGCTCCCAGGCCTACCTCGAGGCGCAGCAACACTGGGACAAGGTCTTCGACGAGTCCCGCACGCAGTTGAACAGCCTGAGTTCGGCGGTGTCGCGCGCATCGTCGACGATGGGCAACACCGACATGCGGGTGGGCCGCACGTTCGCGGTCTGATCGGCGGGCCGCCGACCGTCCTCGGGCGGTCGGCGGCCGTCGGTGCGGATCTGCGTCACTCGCACTGGCGGTGGGTATTGCGGTGCTTGACTGGGGGGATCTGCTCGACAAGCGAGAGGTCCGGTGCGGGAGATGATGAACGGCGACGTTGACGAGGGATACGGGAAGGTCGCCGACGCTTTCCGTCGCAACCTCGACAGCGGGCAGGAGGTCGGCGCCGCGTGCAGCGTGTACCGCGACGGCCGCAAGGTCGTCGACCTGTGGGGCGGAGCCCGCAACCACGAGACCGGTGCACCGTGGGAGAGCGACACCCTGGTCAACGTCTTCTCCACCACCAAGGGGGTTGCGTCGCTGACCGTCGCCGTCGCCGCGTCGCGCGGGCTGCTCGACTACGACGCCAAGGTCGCCGACTACTGGCCGGAATTCGCGCAGAACGGCAAGGCAGCCGTCACCGTGCGGCAGCTCCTGGCCCACCAGGCGGGACTGGCGGCGATCACACCGGCATTGGCGCTATCGGACCTGTCCGACCACGCGGTGCTGTCGAAAAAGATTGCCAAGCAGGCACCCTCATGGCCGCCGGGCGCGCACCACGGCTACCACGCGGTCACCCTCGGCTGGTACGAGGGCGAGCTGATCCGCCGCGTCGATCCAGCGGGTCGTTCACTGGGCCGCTTTTTCGCCGAGGAGGTCGCGGCGCCGTTGGGCCTGGACTTCTACATCGGACTTCCGGCCTCGGTCGACCGCGATCGCGTGGCGCTGTTGAAGGTCTGGCCGATGGCGGCGATGCTGCTGCACTTGAACTCGCTCCCGCCAGCCTTCGCGGTTGCCGCACTCAACCCGTTCGGCCTGACTGCCCGGGCACTGGCCGTCGCCAAGGGGGTCGATGGCATGGCGCCCTTCAACACCGAGGAGGTGCGACGGGTCGAGATGCCGGCGGCCAACGGTACCGGGACCGCACGATCGGTTGCCGCGCTCTACGGCAGTGCGGCCACCGGAGGCTCCGAGATCGGCCTGAGTCCCGCTGTCCTGGCTGAGCTCGGGAGCGCGGCCGTCCCGCCGAGCCGGGGAGTGCGCGACAAAGTCCTGCGCGTCGACACGTCGTTCTCCCTCGGCTTCTGCAAGCCCGCGCCGTTCTGCCTGTTCGGCTCCTCGGACAACGCGTTCGGCACCCCGGGGGCCGGTGGGTCCTTCGGATTCGCCGATCCCGACACGGGTATCGGCTTCGCGTACGTGATGAACAAGGCGGGCTTCCACCTGGCCAGCGACCCCCGTGAACTCGCCCTTCGCCAAGCGCTGTTCCGCGACGTACTCGGAGAGCGTGTCCAGGTGTAGGTGCCGCGTGGCGTGGTCAACCTCGCCGACGATGCGCATTGTGCCCGCATGTCCGAATAGACTGCCTGGCATCATCGCGCAACGAAAGGTCCCCTAGATGGCCCTCGGATTGGCGGCACTCCTCGACGACGTCGCCGCGCTAGTCAAGCTGTCCGCCGCGTCCATCGACGACATCGGGGCTGCTGCGGCCAAGGCCGGTACCAAGGCCGTCGGCGTCGTCGTCGACGATGCCGCGGTAACCCCCCGCTACGTGCAGGGCATCCAACCGGCGCGCGAGCTGCCGATCATCTGGAAGATTGCGAAGGGGTCGATCCGCAACAAGATCGTCTTCATCCTCCCGGCGATCATGCTGCTCAGCGAGTTCGCCTCGTGGGCGCTCACCCCGCTGCTCATGATCGGCGGTACCTACCTCTGTTTCGAGGGTGCCGAGAAAATCTGGGAAAAGCTGACCGGGCACCACGAGGAGGAGAAGCCAGCGGCCGTCGACGCGGGCGGGGACACGGAGAAGACCCTGGTCGGCGGAGCGGTCCGGACCGACTTCATCCTCTCCGCCGAGATCATGGTGATCGCCCTCAACGAGGTGACCGATCAAAGCTTCTGGCTCCGCCTCGGCGCCCTGATCATCGTCGCGATCCTGATCACCATCCTGGTCTACGGCGTGGTCGCCTTGATCGTGAAGATGGACGACGTCGGCCTGGCGTTGGTGCGGCGCAAGAGCACGGCGGCCCGGCGCATCGGACGCAACATGGTCCTGGCAATGCCCGTCGTGATGACGGTCCTGTCGTATGTCGGTACCGTCGCCATGCTCTGGGTGGGCGGCCACATCGTCCTCAACGGGATCCACGAGCTCGGCTGGGATCCGCTCTACGACTTCGTCCACCACCTTGAGCACAACGCGGCGGATTGGGCGCCGGTTGCCAGCGGCTTCGTCGGCTGGGCGGTCAACACCTTCTTCTCGGCGATCCTCGGATTCATCGTCGGCTCCGTGGTCGTCGGGATCGTCCACGTCGTCAAACAACTCACCGGTAAGCACGAGACGCACACCGACCAGGGAGCATGATGAGCAACCCCTTGCTGCGCACCAAGTCCGTCGAGCAATCGATGGCCGATACCGACGAGCCCGGCCACCGGCTCAAGCACAACCTCAGTGCGTGGAACCTCGTCGTCTTCGGCGTCTCGGTGGTCATCGGCGCCGGCATCTTCACGCTCACCGTGCAGACCTTCGCCGACAAGGCCGGTCCCGCCATCTCACTCTCGTTCCTGCTCGCGGCAGCGACCTGTGCGCTCGCGGCGCTGTGCTATGCGGAGTTCGCCTCGACCGTGCCGGTGGCCGGATCGGCGTACACCTTCGGTTACGCGACCCTGGGCGAGTTCCTCGCGTGGATCCTCGGCTGGGACTTGATCTTGGAGTTCGCCGTCGGCGCCGCCGTCGTCGCGAAGGGTTGGTCGCAGTACCTCGTCAACGCAGTGGGCGGCGGCGCGAGCGCCGAGGTCGGCGGCTCCGCGACACTGGACCTGGGGCCGTTGACGATGGATTGGGGAGCGATCCTCATCGTCGCAGTCGTCACCACGCTGTTGGTCCTAGGGACCCGACTGTCATCGTGGTTCAGCGCGATCATCACCGCGATCAAAGTCGGCGTGGTCCTGCTGGTGATCGTCGTCGGCTTCTTCCATATCAAGGGCGACAACTTCAGCCCCTTCATCCCGCCCTCCGAGGCCGGTGAGGGCGTCCACAAGTCAGTGGATTCGACGGTGTTCTCGCTGATCACCGGTGGCGGTGACACCGCGTACGGCTGGTATGGAATCCTCGCCGCGGCCTCGCTGGTGTTCTTCGCCTTCATCGGTTTCGACGTCGTCGCGACCACCGCAGAGGAGACCAGGAACCCGCGCAAGGACGTGCCGCGCGGCATCCTCGGATCGTTGGCCATCGTGACCGTCCTCTACGTGCTGGTCACCGTCGTCGTCAGCGGCATGGTCAATTACAAGGACCTCGCCGGCAAGGATGCCGACCTCGCCGACGTCTTCCAAGCCCGCGGCATCGAATGGGCGGAGAAAGTCACCGCCTGGGGTGCGCTGGCCGGTTTGACGACAGTCGTCATGGTGCTGATGCTCGGGCAGTCGCGCGTGCTCTTCGCCATGTGCCGCGACGGCCTGCTTCCGCGCGAGATGTCCAAAACCCATCCGCGGTTCGGCACGCCGGCCCGCCTGACGGTCACGATCGGCGTGGTCGTCGCGATCGTCGCCGGCTTCTTCCCGATTTCCACGCTGCACGAGATGGTCAACGTCGGCACCCTGTTCGCATTCATCGTCGTCGCCATCGGGGTGATGGTGTTGCGCCGGACCCGCCCCGACCTCGACCGCGGGTTCCGCGTGCCGGGCGGGCCGATCATCCCGGTGCTCGCGATCATCGCGTGCCTGTGGCTGATGCTCAACCTGTCGGCACTGACCTGGATCCGGTTCGTCGTGTGGATGGTGATCGGTGTGTGCGTGTACTTCGCCTACGGCCAGCGCCACTCGATGGTCGGGCGCCGCGAGCGCGGCGAGGTGCCCGCGTGGGACGCCGAGT
>CAZVVS010000369.1:0-5335 GCA_964630585.1 uncultured Gordonia sp. | reverse complement strand
CGGCCATCCAGGCCAGGGTGATCGCGGTGGTCTCGTATCCGGCCAAGACCACCCCGCGCATCATCGACGCGATCTCGCGGTCTGTGCGCGGCTCGGCGCGCACCGCATTGTCGTCGAGTATCCGACCCGCGGCACCCCCGTTGGGGCTGGTCCCGGCCCGCCGGGCCGCGATCTCCTCCAGGCAGATCTTGTCCACCTCGCGCTCGGTGCGGCGCAGCGGCGGGAAGGGCGGCTTGTGGCCGCCGCCGAACGCAATACCCAGGCCCATCGTCGCCACCAGTGCGCCACTCTCGACCTGTTTGAACCAGTCGCCGAGGGTCTTTTCCAGACGTTTCTGGCGGCCCGGGTCGGTGACGCCGAAAACGATCGAGATCATCACGTCCAGTGAGAGTTGGTATCCGATTTCGAGGAAGCTGATCGGCGTGTCGAGCGGCCATTCGTCGATTCGGTTCCGCACCGCTTCGACGATCAGGTCCTGGTAGGAGCGCAACGCCTTGCCGTGGAAATGGGGCATGAGGTCCTTGCGTGCAGTCCGGTGCTCGTCCGCCTCGAGGAAGATGAAGGTGTCGGGGCTGAACAACGCGTCATGGTAGGTGAACCGCCGCAGCATCTGACCGAACGAGAGTGAGTCGTCGGTGAAGAGCGGGCGCATGTCCTCGGGTGCCGCCGTCACCAGGATGCGCGGTACGAGCGGGAGGTCGATCGCGAAGCGGCCTCCCTTGCGCAGCAACGGCGAGTTCGCGGCGCCGAAGCCGAACAAGTCCATCCCCCTGCTCAACTGGCGCAGTGAGGCGGTCGGCACGTAGGGGGCGCCGGTCCTCGTGGGGGTGGCGAGGGTTGTCATGACTACTCCGTAGGTCTCTCGATCACTCACTGGTACGGGTATGTTCCTGTGATGGAAGCTAATGCGTTGCGGACGATGTGTCAACGACCTCGACCGCCTCGCTACGATGAGCGCCGGGGCGAGTGGAGACGACGTGAGCGTGCGCAGCAGTAGCGAGCCGGAACTGGCGGGGGAGTACCCGGTCGATCTGCCCGGCCTTCCCCGAGGGCGGCACCGCCTTCCGACGACCGAAGTCGCCGCCTCGCACCGGAATCGGTTGCAGCGGGCTGCCATCTCGGCCATTGCGCGCAAGGGGTACGCCGAGACGACGGTCGCCGACATCGTCAAGGGCGCTCGGGTGTCGCGGCGTGAGTTCTACCAGCACTTCGACGACAAACAGGCCTGCTTCTTGGCGGCCTCGGCGGCCGGCGCCGCAATCCTCTTCACCCGCCTGTCCGACGCGACATCGCCGACGCCCGGTGGGCACGGGTCGGGCAGCGATGCGGGCGGGGTCCTCGTTCTCGCGCTGACTCGCACCTACCTCGACCTGTGCGCCTCGGAACCGGAGTTCACCCGCTGCCTCATCGTCGAACTACCCGCGGCCGGCCCTGAAGGCCTGGCCCAGCGGACCCAGGGCGATCGACTTCTAGCAGCCCTCCTGCGCCAGTTCCACGCCGGCACGACCCCGGAAAGCGAGCTGGCCCCTGAGAGCATGTACCTGGCGTTGGTCGGCGCCGTCTCAGAACTGGTGAGTGGATACCTTGCGCGAGGGGCGGCCGACCGGCTGGCCGAGCTCGACGAGACGTGCGCCGAAGTGGCACGGCGGTTGCTCGGCATCGAATGACGTTGATTCGCACTGATTCCAATGCCGCCGGTGGGCTGGGTCTGCACTCACCGTCGTGCTAATTTCGTAAGTAGAGTTCTCGGGGCAGGGTGTGATTCCCTACCGGCGGTGATACCGGGTTTCCGGTAGAGCCCGCGAGCGCCCGACACGGCTTCACCGGCCGGGGCGGGGTCAGCAGATCCGGTGTGATTCCGGAGCCGACGGTCATAGTCCGGATGTGAGAGAACCCCGCGGTATTGTGCCCGCACGAGCCGCCCGGCGCCCTCGCGCGTCCCCCCGCCCCCTTTACTCTGTGTTGTAGGGAGCTGGAGAGGGAGTAGCGACGTGTTCACAGGAATCGTCGAGGAGTGCGGAACGATCACCGCCAAGGAAGAGCTGGTCGACGCGGCGCGGTTCACGGTCCGTGGGCCCACCGTCACCGGCGACGCCGGGTTCGGCGACTCGATCGCCGTCAACGGCGTGTGCCTCACAGTCACCGAGCTGACCGACGACGGCGAGTTCGCCGTCGACGTGATGGCCGAGACGCTTCGCCGGAGCTCACTGGCCGACCTGGGTGTCGGCGCGACAGTGAACCTGGAACGGGCGATGCGCGCCGACGGCCGGTTCGGCGGACACATCGTCCAGGGCCACGTCGACGGCGTCGGTGAGATCACCGCCATCAGCCCCACCGAGAATTGGACCGTTGTGCGCATCGCGATCCCCGCGGGCTTGCGGCGCTACATCGTGGAGAAGGGCTCGATCACCGTCGACGGAGTCTCGCTGACGGTCTCGGCCATCGGTGCCGACTGGTTCGAGATCTCCCTGATCCCCACGACGCTGGCGCACACGAACCTGGGTCACGCTGAGGTCGGCAATCCGGTGAACCTGGAGGTCGACGTGATCGCGAAGTATGTAGAGCGGTTGACGAGCACGGCTGCGCAGGCCGGGAACGAGTGAGGCGACGATGACCGGGCACGAGAGCGAGCCGATCCGTTTCGATTCCATCGAACGGGCTGTTGCCGACATCAAGGCGGGCAAGGCCGTGGTCGTCGTCGACGACGAGGACCGCGAGAACGAAGGCGACCTGATTTTCGCCGCGGAGATGGCCACTCCCGAGCTCGTGGCCTTCATGGTCCGCTACACCTCCGGGTACCTTTGCGTGCCGTTGTCCGGGGACGACTGCGACCGTCTCGGCCTGCCGCCGATGTATTCCACCAACCAGGACAAGCACGGCACCGCCTACACGGTGACCGTCGACGCCCGCGAGGGCATCGGCACCGGTATCAGCGCCGCCGACCGCGCCACGACGATGCGGTTGCTCGCCGACCCTGCGAGCCGGGCCGTCGATTTCACCCGACCGGGCCACGTGGTCCCGTTGCGGGCCAAGGAGGGCGGCGTCCTGCGCCGACCGGGGCACACCGAGGCCGCCGTCGACCTGGCGAAACTGGCCGGCCTCGCCCCGGCAGGCGTGATCTGCGAGATCGTCAGCCAGAAAGACGAAGGCGCCATGGCACAGGGCGACGAACTGCGCGTCTTCGCCGACGACCACGGACTAGCGCTCATCTCCATCGCCGACCTGATCGCCTGGCGGCGCCGAAACGAGAAGCATGTGCAGCGCATCGCCGACGCGCGCATCCCCACCGACCACGGCACGTTCCGCGCGGTCGGCTACACCTCCGCCTTCGACGACGTGGAGCACGTCGCGCTGGTGATGGGGGACATCAGCGCCGACAACGGCGACGACGTGCTCGTCCGCGTCCACTCGGAGTGCCTGACCGGCGATGTCTTCGGATCGTTGCGGTGCGACTGTGGCCCGCAACTCGACGCGGCGATGGCGATGGTGGCCGCGGAAGGGCGCGGGATCGTGCTGTACATGCGCGGCCACGAGGGCCGCGGCATCGGGCTCCTGCACAAGCTGCAGGCCTACCAGCTACAGGATGCCGGCGAGGACACCGTCGACGCGAACCTGTCACTCGGGTTGCCGGCGGACTCGCGCGACTACGGGATCGGCGCTCAGATCCTCGTCGACCTGGGTGTGCGGTCGATGCGGCTGCTGACGAACAACCCGGCCAAGCGTGTCGGCCTCGACGGGTACGGCCTGGCCATCACCGAGCGGGTGGCGATGCCGGTGCGTGCCAACCGCGAGAACCTCCGCTACCTGCGCACCAAGCGCGACCGGATGGGCCACGAGCTCGAAGGGCTCGATGATTACGATCTGGAGGTGCCCGACGGGCCGCCCGGCGATTCCGCCGGGTCGGACCGGGTACTCGACGGAGGAGAGCGCGCATGAGCGGCGTCGGCGAGCCCACGCTGGACCTGGCCAACGCCGACGACGTTCGGCTGGCGATCGTCGCCTCGCAGTGGCACGAGGTCATCTGCACCTCGCTGCTGAACGGGGCCATTGCCGCCGCGACCGCCGCCGGGGTGGCCGACCTCACGGTGATCCGGGTCGCCGGTGCGATCGAGCTGCCCGTGATCTCGCAGGCTCTGGCGCGTACCCACGACGCCGTCGTCGCGCTAGGCGTGGTCATCCGCGGCGAAACCCCGCACTTCGACTACGTCTGCGATGCGGTGACCGCCGGACTGACTCGCGTTTCCCTCGACGAGTCGACCCCCGTCGGCAACGGGGTCCTGACCGTCAACAACGAGGCGCAGGCACTGGCTCGGGCGGGTCTGCCCGAGTCGACCGAGGACAAGGGCGCGCAGGCGGTCAACGCGGCCCTCGCGTCGGCACTGATCCTGCGGTCCCTGAAGTGAGGTCCGAGCAGGGCGGGCAGTCCCCGTCAACGAATGCCGGCGAGTGGGACCTCGTCTACCGGCCACACCGGTTGCGGGTCTGGAGCTGCGTCGCCGCGGCGGTCGTCCTGGTGATCCACGCCGTCTTCGCCTACCTGCTGACGAAATCCCAGGTCGTGTTCTTCGGCCACACGTTCGCCTTCGGCGACAACGGGGTCCGCAATGTCGGCTCGGCCGACCAGTGGGCCATCCTGCTGATCGGCGTCGTCGCGGTCGGCGGGATCCTGCTGCTCACCCAGCCGCTGGTGCGGGCGGGGCAGCGCGGCATCGCCGTGCGCAACCTGATCGGCGAGCGCCAGTTCGGCTGGGACGAGATCACCGGCATCACCTACCCGGACTCCGGCATGTGTGCGCGGTTGGAGTTCCCCGATGACGAGCACATCCCGATACTCGCAATCCGTGCCGGCGACGGGGAGCGCGCCATCGCGGCGATGGAGCGCGTGCGCGACCTCCACGAGCAGTACAGTGCCGCCGACCTCCGGGGGAGGGGCGGCGATGCCTGAGGTCGACGGAATGGTGACGGCCCAGCCCATCACCCGAAACTGGCTGGTCTCGGCCGTGTACCGCCCCCTGCGCGCCACAGCTGTCCTCTTGGCGGGCTACTTCCTGCTGCCGATCGACCACGGAAACGCCTGGAACGCTGTCGGCCTGGTGATCGGGGCCGTGATGGTGGCGGGTTTCGTCCTCTGGGAGATGTGGCGGATCCGCGGCAACAGTTATCCGGCGCTGGTGGCGTTGGAAATCCTGACCGCCCTCGTCGTGCTCTACCTCGTCGTGTTCTCCACCACGTACTTCCTGTTCTCCGACTATCAGCCGGGCAGTTTTTCCGAGAAGCTCACGCGGCTCGACGCGCTCTACTACTGCCTGACCATCTTCACCACCACCGGCTTCGG
>CAZVVS010000368.1:0-5356 GCA_964630585.1 uncultured Gordonia sp. | reverse complement strand
CCGTGTGCCACGGTGTCACCCGCCTCGGCGGTGGCGGCGACGATCTTGGCGAACCCGGCGGTGCGCCGCACGCGCAGCGGGTCGCCCTGCATGATCATGTAGATCTCGTCGAGCGGTCCGAACTCCGATTGGGCGAGTTCGGTGAGGGCGGTCGGTGCGCCGCGGCCGTCAAAGGCGCGCAGCGCGGCCTCGACCCCGGCGCGGCCGATCCAGTAGCCGCTGCCGGCGTCGCCGAACATGCCCCAGCCGTCGACCTTGGCGGTCGCCGATCCGACGCCGAGGGTGACGACGCCGGTGCCCGCGGCGACGACCGCGCCGGGCTCAAGCCGGTTGGCGGCGAGGAACGACGTCACCGAGTCGTGGGCCAGGGCGACCCGCGTGACGCCGGCGGCGGCGCAGGCGACGAGCAGTTCGTCGGGCCGGGTCGCCCCCGGGGTCAGACCGGAGACGCCCGCGGCGAGTTCGGCACCGGGCAGCGACCGGCCGCCCAGCGCCTGTTCGACGAGATCGGCGACCTGGGGGATGACCGCGTGGTCGGTGCGGACGCCGGGAAGTTCGACGACTACCGGTTCAGGGCGGTCGGGGTCGGTGACCCGGACCCGCGCGCCGGTCTGACCGCAGTCGATGGCGATCCGTGGCCGGGGGCTCGTCGCATCCGACATCGGCGAACCCCGTCCTACTTGCCCTGGAAGTTCGGCGGCCGCTTCTCGAAAGTGGCGGTGATGGCCTCGGTCAGGTCCTCACTGGGGAGGAAGGCGGCATTCCAGGCCGCGACGTAGCGCAACGAGTCCTCCACTGCGGCACGGCGCGAGTGGTCGAGCACCGTCTTGGTGCCCTGCACGACCAGTGGCGGCAGATCGGCGATCTCACGCGCCGTGGCACGTGCCGCGGTGAGCACGGCGTCACCGTCGGCGAAGACCTCGTTGACCAGGCCGATCTTCTCGGCGCGGGCTGCGTCGATGTCCTTCCCGGTGAAGGCGAGCTCCCGAAGGTGGCCCTCGCCGACGATGCCGCCGAGGCGGGCGAGTGAGCCCATGTCCGCGACGATGGCTACGCGAACCTCGCGGACCGAGAACTTCGCGTCGGCGCTGGCCAGACGGATATCGGCGGCGGTGATCAGGTCGACACCCCCGCCGATGCACCAGCCGGCGATGGCGGCGAGGACCGGCTTGCGGCAATCGGCGACGGCATTGATGCCGGCCTGCATCCGCTTGATGGTGTCGTGGAACTCGGTCCGCGGCCGGGCCTTGGCGTTCTCGGCGAGGACTTTGCCGAAGTCGCCGGCCATGGCGGGCAGGTCGAGGCCGTAAGAGAAGTTCTTGCCCGACCCGGTCAGAACGACCGCTCGCACATCGTCGTCGACGTCGAGCGCGCCGAACAGCGGCACCAACTCGCTCCAGAAGTCGGGGCCCATCGCGTTGCCCTTGCCCGGGCCGATCAGTGTCACCTCGGCGACGCCGTCAGCCACGGTGACGTCGAATGCCTTCCATTCTTGGACATAAGTCATGGGGTAGACGCTACTCGCGGAGCACCCTGCAATTGAACCGGGCCGCGCAGTTGTAACGTGTTCTAGAAGTGCGTTGCTGCGGAGAGCGAGGACGGCGATGTCGGTGTTCGATGGGGCCCAGGCGGAGTGGCGGTCGGCCGAGCGGGAATCGGCCGAGGAGATCGCTGCGCAGGAGCAGCTTTTCGGGCCGCTCACCGACACGGTCCGGTCGTTGATCGACGCCACGCTCCTCACCGACGCCGACCCCGATGATGTCACCGCGGCCCAGGGATTGGTGGAGCAGGCGACGGCATTGTTGAACCGACGGCGCATGTCCGCACCGTTCGGGGTCCGTTGGGGCGTCGACGGCACGCGGCGCTCGTGGGGGAATGCGGCGATGGGGCTGCGCAATCCCATCGCGGCGCCGCTGCAGGTGTTCCCCGAGGACGGCTTCGTCCGGGCACAGGCGCACATGGGCGCGGCCTACGAGGGTCCGCCCGGCGTGGTCCACGGCGGCATGGTCGCCCTGCTGCTCGACCAGGTCCTCGGTGCCGCCGCCTTCTACGCCGGGGTGCCGGGCATGACCGGGACGCTGACCATCCGCTATCGGACGGCGACGCGGCTCGGCCCGGTGCGGCTGGAGGCCCGCGTCGCCCGCGTCGAGGGCGTGAAGACGTTCGTGACCGGTGAGTTGAGCACCGACGATGGTCGCTGTGCGGAGGCGGAGGGCGTATTCGTGCTGCCCAAGCAGGTGCGCGAATTCAGGGCGGCCAACCCCGACCTCAAACTATGAGCAGCGCGGTGGGCGTCGCGGCGGTCGTCATCCTGGACACGTCCGGCCTGGACGCCGCGGCGGCGGCCTACGGCACGCTGCTGGGCGCACCGCCGGTGCAGACCGATGGGCAATGCCAATGGCAGGTCGGCAGCACCCGCCTCGTCGTGCGCAATGGCGACGATGGTCCCAGCGTGCTGGTGCCCGCGATCGACCTCGTGGATCCGCAGTCCGCCGATGTCTTCGTCGGCGCTGGGGTGCTACTTGCCAGACGTGCCCGGGCTGCGGTGCCGGCCGAACCGATCGCGGGTGCGCGGACCGCCGTCGTCGACGGCCTGCCGGTGGGGATCGTCGACACTGCCGGCCTCGCGGCGGTGGATCCCGATCGCAGCGGCGACATCGTCGGACTGGACCACATCGTGATGAGCAGCGGCTCGCGTGACGAGGCACTCGCGCTGTTCGGGGCCGTGTTGGACTTCGACTTTCGGCTCGAGCAGAACCTGTCCCTCGGCGACCGCGACCGCGTGCATCAGCTTTTCCTGCGGGGCGCCGGGACCATCGTCGAGGTCCTCGTCGACGACAAGGCCGGGCCCGGCGTCGCGCTGTGGGGGCTGGCGTGGACCAGCCGCGACATCGAGGCATCGCACGCCCGGTTGGCCGCGGTCGGCGCCGACCTCAGCGAGATCCGCAAGGGCCACAAACCCGGTACGCGCGTCTTCACCGTGCGCGGCGACGCGGTCGTCGTCCCGACGATCGTCATCGGCCACGGGGGTTAACCCCCGCCGGGGTGTCCGGATAACGCGGTATCGCGCAGAGGTTCGGCTGCCTAGATTCAAGGCATGGCTGTTGCAACCTTTGCACTCGATCCGACCCCCAACCTTGTTGCGAGATGGCGGATCGGCGTAGTGCCGACCGCGTCGATGGTATTGGGCGCCGTGATCGGCGTCGTCTGGTTCTGGATCCCGCTCGCTATCGCGATCGTCGCCCTCTCGTCGATCCCGTCGGTCATCGGCTTCCTGCTCGCCGGTGTGGTGTTCATTTATCTGATGCGCGGCGTGGAGTGGGTGGAGCGGCTGCGCAGCGAAGCGGTCTTCGGCATGGGGATCGGTGTTCCACCGCGCCCGATGTCCCCCTACACCGGATTCCAGGGGTGGGCGCACCAGCTGTGGCTCGACGTCAGCAGCGCCCGGTTCTGGAAGGGCGTCGCCCACCACTACCTGCGGATGACCGTCGACATCGTGGCCGGGGGGTTGGCCTTCGTACTGGTGGTGTTCGCATTCCTGGGCCCCGCCGCCGCCACCGCGATTCGGCGCAGCGACGCCGACGCCGGGCTGGACTTCCTGCCTCCGCCGTTGGCGTGGCTGGTGTCGTTGGTCGCAATCGTCGTCGCCACCGCGATCCTGGTGTTCACCCCGGCCCTCGACGCCGTGATAGACCGTTGGCTGCTGTCGCCGTCGCCGACCGCGGCGCTGCGCCACCGGGTCGACGCCTTGGCCGACGCCCGGCAGGGAGCGGTGTCGTCGGCGGAGGTCGAGCGGCACCGGATCGAACGCGACCTCCATGACAGTGTGCAGCCGCGGCTGGTGTCGCTGGCGATGACCATCGGCCTGGCGCGGACCAAACTCGACACCGATCCGGGCGGTGCCCGTGCGCTGATCGACGAGGCCCACGACGACGCGAAGAGCGCACTGGTCGAGCTGCGCAACGTCGTGCGGGGGATTGCCCCGACGATCCTGGCCGACCGCGGCCTGGACGCCGCACTGTCCTCGGTGGTCGGCCGCGCCGAGACGTCGGGCGTGCCGACTTCGTTGAACGTCGACCTGCCGCGACGACTGCCCGCCGAGGTGGAGGCGGTCGCTTACTTCGTGGTCGCGGAGGCACTGACCAACGTCGCCAAACATGCCGGTGCCGGCCAGGCGGTCGTCACCGTGCGCCTCGACGAGACCGAGGACATCCTGCACGTGTCGGTATTCGACGACGGTCGTGGCGGTGCGTCGATCGCGGTTGGTGACAACGCCACCGGGCTGATGGGCCTCGCCGAGCGTGTGCGGGCGGCCGGCGGCGTGTTCGACGTGTCCAGCCCGATGACCGGACCGACCATCGTGACGGCGGTGCTGCCATGCGCATCGTGATCGCCGAGGACTCGGCACTGCTGCGGGCCGGCATCGAGCGGATCCTGGCCGACGCCG
Source organism: uncultured Gordonia sp. (assembly GCA_964630585.1). Lineage (GTDB taxonomy): Bacteria > Actinomycetota > Actinomycetes > Mycobacteriales > Mycobacteriaceae > Gordonia. The sequence continues at coordinate 909 of CAZVVS010000368.1, read as the reverse complement.
GGCACGAGGTCGTGGCCGGTGTTCCCGATGCCACCGAGCTGCTGCGGATCGTCGACCAGGAGCAACCCGACCTCGCCATCGTCGACGTGCGGATGCCGCCGACCTTCACCGACGAGGGCATCCGGGCCGCGGCCCTGCTGCGCAGCCAGAACCCTGAGTCGCCGGTGCTGATCCTCTCGCACTACGTCGAGGAGCGGTACGCGTCGGATCTCATCGCCGCGGACACCCGGGGATTCGGATACCTGCTCAAAGACCGGGTGGCCGACGTGCCCGCATTCCTGGCGGCCGTCGACACGGTCGGCAGCGGCGGGACCGCACTGGACCCCGAAGTCGTGTCGCAGATCCTGGTGCGATCGCACCGGCGCAGCACGCTGGACCAACTGACGCCGCGCGAGCACGACGTTGTGGCGCTCATGGCGCAGGGCAAGACGAACTCGGCGATCGCCGCCGAGTGCTACATCTCCGTCGGCTCCGCGGAGAAACACATCGCGTCGATCTTCACCAAACTCGGTCTCGCCCCCGACGAGAACGAGAACCGCCGTGTACTCGCGGTCCTGCGCTACCTCGAGACCTGACCGAGCCCGCCACCTACCAGAAGGACACCACCATGACTGCAACTGCTGTTCGACCCCCGGTCGATCCGCCACCCCACCTGACTTCGGGCGGTCGCTCGACCGTCCGCGTCCTGCTCGTCCTCGTCGCATCTGCGGTGTTGGCGGTGAGCCTCACCGGACTGGGCGTCGCCGCGTGGGCGGTGAGCAACCTGCGGGTCGTCACCGATCAGCAGGCGTTGCCCGACGACATGCGCACCCTGGTCGTCGACACCGCGTCGGTACCGGTCGCGATCCGCATCGACCCGGCCCGCGACACCCGTAAGGCCACCGCGCAATTGCGGCTGGTCAACACCTC
>CAZVVS010000367.1:0-5360 GCA_964630585.1 uncultured Gordonia sp. | reverse complement strand
GCGGTGCGAGCGCGTTGGGATGCTGTGGGTCGAGATCGAACACCCTGACAACGCAATGATCGACGCGAGCACGGCTGCACCAACGGTGGTCTGAATTCTCATGGGAGCGGCTCCTTCGGCCTCGAATCAGCCGAGGCTACCCCAAGCAGTGAGCCGCGGCCCCAGAACGCCAGATCACGTTTGTCGAGTACGTGCCGCCCCTATCCACCCCGCGGCGCAACGACCCCGTGATCGAAGGCGAAGACTACCGCCGCGGCCCGGTCGCGCACACCGAGCGCACGGAAGATTTTCCCGATGTGGCTCTTCACCGTCACCACCGAAATGACGAGTTCGGCGGCGATCTCATCATTGGTCAAGCCGCGGCCGATCAGCTCCAACACGGTGAGCTCCCGTGCGGTGAGCCGGTCAAGCGCGGCGGCGCCGTCGCGGCTCGGCGGCGGGCTCGACGACCGGTAGGTGTCCAACACACGCCCGGTGACCGCCGGATCGAGGACCGCCTCACCGGCCGCCACGAGCCGTACCGCGCGGATCAACTCCTCGGCGGGTGAATCCTTCAACACGAAACCGGCGGCCCCGGACCGCAGCGCCTCGGACAGCAACTCCTCGTCGCGGAAGGTGGTGAGGACCAGCACCGGCGGGCCCACCGTCTCGGCCGTGTCGGCGGACCGCAACGCCCTCGTCGCCGCCATGCCGCTGACCCGCTTCATCCGCAGATCCATCACAACGACGTCGGGGGCCGACGAGGATACGGCGGCGGGCACCTCGTCGCCGTCGCCGCACTCGGCGACGATCTCGAACCCGTCGCGCCGACGCAAGATGCGCCGCAGTCCCGACCGGACCAGCTCCTGATCGTCGACGAGGAGGACGCGGATCGGCTCACCGTCCACTGAGTGCCTCGTCGATCACGCACCCACTCGACGTCGTCGGCGCCGCGCAGAACCGGGCGTCGACCAGCCAGCGGTCGTCGTCAGCACGGGCGCGCAGTGATCCGCCGAGGTTCTCCACGCGCGACGCCATCCCGGCCAGCCCGAGACCCGTCGTGCCCTGCCGCGTCGGTGCGACGACCAGATTGGTGACCCGTACTCCGAACCCGTCGTCCTGCGGCCCAGCATCGACGGTGATCGGCGCTCCGGGGGCGTGTTTGCTCGCGTTGGTCAGCGACTCCTGCACCACGCGGTACACAGCCAGTTCAGTGGCCCGCGACAGCGGCTCGGCCGGTGGCCGGAAGCGCCACACCACCTCGGTGCCGGCCCGCCGGAAGCCCTCGACCAGATCGTCGAGGTCGTCGAGACCGGGCTGCGCGGCGTCGGCGGTCACGTCGCTGCGCAGCAGATCGATTGCATGCCGGACGTCGTCCATAGCGCCGCGGCCCTGCGTCTCCGCGTCGCGCAGCGCTTCGAGTGCCTCGTCGATGTCGGCGGGGTCAACAACCCCGTCGGCACCGCGGCCGAACTCGAGGGCGCGCCGGGCGGCGGTCACGTTCAGCAGGACGATGCTCAGCGAATGTGCGACGACGTCGTGGACCTCGCCGGCGATCCGGGCCCGCTCGAGCACCTGTTGGCGCGCGTGCTCACGGTGCTCGATCTCCACCAAACGCAACTGCTGCTGCAGCAGTTGTCCGATGAATCCGCCGAAGCACACCATCAGCACCATCAGCCAGCCCTGATCCGACGGCCCGGCGATCGCCCCCATGGCGGCTGCCACGGCAAAGACCGCCACGTAGCCCACCGCCTGTCTCGGCGGTACCACCGCCGCGGCCATCGTCGCTCCCGCCACGAGGATCAACGGCGCGACGTCGCCGTGCACCGGTACCAACCAGAAGAGGACGACCGCACTGATGAAGCTCACGGGCAACGCCACAATGTACGGGCGACGACCATCCCACAACACGAGGAACCCCGGTCCCACGCCGACGACCACCGCGCCGACCACCGCGAGCCATTGCCACCCCGATAGGCCCCCGACGATGCGCTGTCCTGCGGCAAAAAGGCAGAAAAGAGCCACTCCTGCGTCGGCGATCAACATGTACGACGGTGGATAGTTGTAGCCCAGCACCGCGAACTTCTGCCGATAGCGCTCGTACAACCAGCCCATCCTGCCGATCCTAGTCGGCCCCGATCGGGGATTCCTCCGCCCACGGGCGGATTCGACCTCCTCCTCCAGGTGGTCGCGAAGATGGTCCCACAGCCCGCTGACCTGGCGTGATCCCCGCCATAGCGTGAATGTCAGGACCGGATCACCGGCCCGGGACAACCCCGAACCAGGGAGCACACCATGATCTATCTGCTCATCATCGCCGTCGTCGGCGAAGTCCTGTTCCTGACCCTGCGCGACTCACACGGCATGGACTACCGGGCGCGGGAGTTCTCCGATGCGCTGCACGACCGCGAGGTCCGCCGCGAGCGCGAGGCCAAATCGGCCCGCCGAGCCGTTGAAGGACGGCAACAGCACCGCGTCGCGTAATAGGCTCGAATCGATGACCACGACAATCACCCCCGCGACGACCGACGTCGCGCACTGGTACCTCGCGCCGCCGGGTGCCCGATCCGGGATCGGCACGCCCGACGGTGACGGCGCACCGGTCGCGCTCGTCCGTCCCGTCAAACGGTGGCTCCCGCTGGGTGAACTAGCGACATCGCTGGAGTTCGTCACCCGCCAGGGCGACGTCTTGTTCAGCGCCGCTGCGCGCGCCGCCGGCACTCCCGGCGGCGACATCCTGCACTACCGGTTGCGGGGCGGCCCGGGACCGGTGGTCGTGGTGCACGACCCGGCATACATCAAGGCGATCATGACCGCCGACGAGTCAATCGCCCCGTCGGCGACGCACCAGTCGCCACTCGCCCCGATCGTCGGGAGCGAATCGGTTCTCACCTCCCTCGGTGAACGCCATCGCCAACAGCGGGCACTGCTCCTGCCCCGCTTCCACGGCAAGGCGGTCGCCAATTATCAGGCCGCGATCGACCGGGCCACCGAGCGCGGACTGGCGGGTTGGCCCGTCGGAAAGCCTGTGCCCCTGGCCGACATCGCGCAGCAGATCACGCTCGACATCATCATGTCGGCGGTGTTCGGGCTCCCCGATCCGCGTGACGTCTCACCCGCCGAGGAAGGAATGCGCACCGCAATTCTGCGGATGCTGCGGCTCTCGACTACGCCGCTGGCGATAGTGACGCAGTTGGCCAACGCGCGTCGCGAGGATCCGGTCGGCCTGCTCAAAATGGGACTCTCCTACGTCGACAAGACGATCTACCGCGTGCTCGACGAACGCCGCACCAGCGGCGCCACCGGTGACGACATCCTGTCGCTGCTGTTGACCGCGACCGATGCCGATGGAAACCCGTTGTCGGACACCGAGATCCGCGATGAGCTGATGACCCTCCTGCTGGCAGGCCACGAAACGACGGCCAACACGATCGCATGGACCTTCGAGCGGTTGACCCGCACGCCGGGCGTCTACCGCCTGGCGCGCCGCGCGGCCATGCGCGACGACGAGGAGTACCTCGAGGCACTGCTCAACGAATCGATGCGGTCGCGCCCGGTGGTGCCGAACGTCGCACGCCACCTGTTGGCGCCGTTCGACTTCGGCGGGACGACCGTCGGGCCCGACGTCACCGCGCTGATGAGCATCCTGCTGCTGCACCACCGCGACGACCTCTACCCGCAGCCGTTCGCCTTTGAACCGGAGCGCTTCCTCGGTGTGCGCATAAACCCGTACGAGCTGATGCCCTTCGGCGGCGGGATCCGACGCTGCCTGGGCGCCCCGCTGGCCATGGCCGAGCTGCGCACCGTCGTCGGGACGATCCTGCGCCGCGTCGAGCTGCAGACGCACGACGGTCCGCCCGAGCAGCCACGGAACCGCAACGTGACGATGATTCCCGCCCGCGGAGGCATGATCGTCGCCGATTCGATCACCCGCTGATCGCACCAAACTGGCCGAGTGCCGCAACGACCCGACGTGATGGTGGGCCGGGTCTCCCCGTCTTCCCCCGCGAACGTCGCACTGCCTGGCCAGGCCTGGCCAGACTAGATATCATGCACATATGAGCACGACGATCAACATCTACGACGCGAAGAGCTCCTTCTCCAAGCTCATCGCCGCCGCCGAAGCGGGCGAGACGGTCGTGATCGCGCGCAACGGCAAGCCGGTCGCACAGCTCGGGCCGATCGTCCAGGAGCAGCGGTTCCCCCCTTTCAACCTGGGTGGGTTGGCCCACTTGGGCATCGAAGTGCCCGATGACTTCGACGATTGGACCGACGAGGACGAAGAAATGTGGTTCGGCAACGACGACGACCCACTGCAGTCGTGAAACTCCTCCTCGACAGTCACATCCTCATCTGGGCGGCCAGCGACAGGTGGCAGCGGCTGCCGTCGACGATCACCGACGCCCTGGTAGACGAGACGAACCACAAACTCATCTCACCGGCATCACTCGCCGAGATAGCGGTGAAGGCATCCATCGGCAAGCTGAACATCCGCAACACGTTCTTCGACGAGGTGGTCAACTTGGGCGCTGATATGGCTCCTTTCGAAGCCGAACACGCCAAGGTGCTGGCCGGACTCCCGATGATCCACCGCGATCCGTTCGACCGGATGCTCGTAGCCCAAGCCATCGTCGACGGTGCCACGCTGGTCACCATCGATCAGACGATCAAGCGCTACGACGTCCCGACCTTGCCCTGACCGAGACGCGCTACTCGGTGAACTGCTCGGGGGTCTTGCCCGTCGCCTGGAACACGACGCGGCGCCCGACGGCGACGGCGTGGTCGGCGAACCGCTCGTAGTAGCGGCCCAGCAGTGTGACGTCGACGGCGGCGGCGACGCCGTGCGGCCAGTCGCGGTCCATCAGCACGCTGAACAGGTGGCGGTGCAGGTCGTCCATTGCGTCGTCGTCGGCGTCGAGTTCGAGCGCGGCCTGCGGGTCGAGCGTCTGGAGCACCTCGCGGGCACCCTCGGCCAGGCGGACGGCGAGGCGGCCCATCTCCGCGAAGTAGCCGCGGACCTCCTCGGGCAGCGCCGGGGCAGGGTGGCGCAACCGGGCGACCTTGGCGACGTGCAGCGCGAGCGCGTACATGCGGTCGATGTCGGCGACGATCTGCAGCCCGGAGAGGACCTCGCGGAGTTCGCCGGCGACGGGCGCCTGCAGTGCGAGCAGTTTGAACGCCTTCTCCTCGGCTTCGGCCGAGTAGTGCTCCATCTGCCGACGGTCCTCGAGGAGCCGGTCGGCGACGTCGACGTCGGCCTGCAGCAGAGCTCTCGTCGCATGTTCCATGGTGATGCCGGAGAGCTCGCACATGGCGCCGAGCGCCGCCCTCAGCTCGGCCAATTCGTCGTGATACGCGGTGCGCATGGGGTGATCCCTTCC
>CAZVVS010000366.1:0-5378 GCA_964630585.1 uncultured Gordonia sp. | reverse complement strand
TGTGGCAGAGCGGCTGCCTTGAGTTGAAGTTGGAGTACGAGCTGACCGTAAACGTCCCACCTACCGTTGGGCAGCCGATCACTCTCCGCGCTCAGGGTCTCTCGTCAGGCGGGCCCGGAACGACTCCGCCGCTCACGCGCCGAATCTCATCCAGCAAGGCCTCAATGTACGCAGCGTACGACTCGTGTTCGAGTGGCAAGGAGTCTTCGGTCCAACGGATTCGCCGCTGCTCCCAGAACAACGCACAGCGCAACATGGCGAGCTCATCGGGCAGGGCACCGGTTTCCTCGTAGCCAGTACGCACAGCGTCGCCGATCGCCGAGCAGTCGTCGCCGTGGCGGTCGTACCCGTTGTAGGTCAGGGCGAACTCGATGCCAGCCGTGAACCAAGGTGCGCCCTTCGGCGGAACGGCGATCCACTCGTTCTCGTCGCGTGGCCTAATCCTGTGAGACGCGGCAGTGCGGTCACGCTGACGCCCGAGCGTCGAGCGGATCGACAGAGTGACCAGATCTGGTTCGTGGGTGTCGAACGCCTCGATACAGGAGGCGACGAGCGTGGTGACGGGCTCGGCAACGACGAGAGGGTCGTCCCACGTCGCGCCGAACTCCGTTCCGGCGGGAGACCACCCGATTGCCTCGAGCCTGTCGAGGTGGCGGTGATCGCCTCCGGCCAGGCGGAGTGTGAGGTTGCCGGTTCCGTCCACCTCGCAGATCAAGAGCGTGTCGGGAACTCGGCTCGAACCGATCGTCAGCTCAACATCGTGTTCGACGATCATCCGGCAAAGAAGACCCGCGAGGGCGACCCAGAACTCGTCAAGGTCACGGGCGGCTGGCCATGCGCCGTCCTCGGCGACGCTGACTCGCTCGCCTTCGGGGAAGAGCGCAGCGACGGCGGCGCGCTCAGCACGATCGATGAGGCCGCTCTCTGCTGATCTTGTGGTGACGCCGAGGAGGAGCTGAGCAAGTCGTCTCAACCATCGTTCGGACTCCTCATGTGCGTCATCGACCCGTGCGAGCGCCGCCGACACGGCAGCGACCGTGTCGGCGTCAGCGTCTTGGCCAACGAGCAGGCCAACGGCGTCTGCTGCCTCACACGCGGCCACGTCACACCGCTCCAGCGCAACGAGCGCCGCCTCCAGGCCTGGCGCAGGCACGGGATCGGCTTCCTCGAGCCATCGGAGTTCATCGATCAGCGCTGCAAGACCTCGCCCCGCCAGCCACGCCTCACTCGCCCGGGCCGCCGCAGCGTTTGCTCGACCTTCGGCAAGTTGAACCCACTTCTCAGGGTCCACTGCGTCGGGATCCCGGGCATCAGGCGAATCCGGCTCGTCATCCACACGGTCGCCTTGCCATGGGTCGGCGACGAGGCTTCCTTCGAAGTCGTCCTCGATGCCGACGGCCTCGTCTGCCCGGATGCCGAGGACGGCGTCAATCATGTAGTCATCTCGGCCACACAGGTGGCCGGCGTGCTCGAGCGCCGCGACTGTCGCGTCGACGTCGTCCGGTTCGACGTACCAGAAGGTGCCGTTGAAGATCGTCTCGTATGGGCGGGCATGCTCGACGAGCACGTCCTCGGGCATCCAGAGCGGACCGAGCAGGCCGATGTGGGGAGGGAAGTCGCCATCTGCGAAACCGGGGTAGTCCTCGGGGTCGAACAGTTCGTCGTCGGCTGGTGGGTCGTCGCTGACCATGCTCGACACGCGCTGCCTCGCCGCATCGTCGAGGCCACGCACACCTAACTGGAAGTCACCCCAGTTCCTCGATCGCAGCACCTCACGAACGGCGGAGATCGCGATGGCAGTCGTGACCGGCACGAACCACACGTGGTCTTCGTCGAGTTCGGTGCATCCGTAGACGATGGCTGGCCCGTCGAGCGGCAGCCAGGAATGGTTGTCGTCGACGAGCCCCTTCACCCGCAGGTAGTCGGTCTCCGCGTTGAACACCCGTTCTGCGATCTCAACCGGAACCCCGAGGAAGCGGTTCGCGTCCAGAGCGAGCGCCACGGGGTCGATCGCCAGCGGTCGCCCTTCCAGAACGGCTGGGTCGTAGTACCGGTACTCCATCTGGTCGGGCGCATCCATGATCCCGAGCGCGATCTGGTACTCCTCCTCGAGCGCGATCAACGCCACGACGGTCTCGATGTCCACCCCGGTGCGGCCACTCACCCAACCGACCAGTTCACTGGTCTCGATCTCGGTGGCCCCCTCCCACCCCGGCTCCGTCGACGTGAGTGACCCGTCGGGTTCACCGGCCCCGTTGAGCGGAGCCGGAAGGCTCGGAGCTGCAGGCTCGCTGTCGGCCTCGTCTATGTACAGGCTGCTGGACCAGTCATCTTCGAGGTAGCCCTCACGAAGCTCGAGCGAACCGCCGACGAAGTCGAAACAGTCCGACGCAGCAGCGGCCGCCCGAAGCCCCTCGCTCTCGTCGGCGAAGCGGCCTACTGGCACGGTGGTGTCGAGATCGCCGGCGGACGCGACGACGTAGAGGTCGCCGAAGCGATAGATCGCCTGCTTGCCCTCGTAAACGCACGGCGCGTCACCCTCGATGTAGACGCTCCACTCGTCGAACACGTCTGCCAGATCCCAGTTCTCCGGTAGGAGCACGCACTCCTCGGTACCGGCAACCCAGTCCGGCTGAAACCACTCGCCGTTGACGACGAGGCAGTCGGGCTCGTGCTTCCCGAACGGCGCAACCACATCCTCGAACTCGAGGCCCGTCACCGTCAGCTCCAGGTCTGCCTGACCCGCGCCAGCAACGACGGCGTCAACCAGATCCGACCATGTCTCCACCCGAGACCCCGGAGCGAGCTCCCCGCACACACCCGACGACACGACCCACGCACCGGAGTCGTCAACGCAGGCCACGACGACGGGCGGCGCATCCCCTCCCACACCGAACTCCGCCATCCCATCTGAAGTCGGCATTCACTACCTCCCGCTCAGCTCCACCGCCCTCGCCGGCACATCGCCAACCGGGGTGGATCCTCGCCATGCTCCCACGACAGTCCGATTGCCCTGCGCTCAACTGGACGATGCCGTCAGGTGAACCCTGCACGTCGAAGTGCGCGAGCGCGCGCTGCCGCCCCGGCTTGGTGGGTCGAGCGGCCCATCGGAGGAGCCTCGATGCCCAACTCCGCCCCTGCCGAGCTCCCGAACTCATCGACATCGTCACCCTCGCCGTTCACCTCGACGTCGAGGTCCGTCAGTCGGACAGGCGGCTCCGTTCTCTTCGGGCGTCGGGGTCGGCCCGGTCGGCTGGAGCGTTGCGAGGCGATGAGGGGTGTCGGGGACGTGCTCGAGACTGGGGAGCAGGAGGGTGACCCTGACGAGGGTGCCGTCGAGCTCCTCGACAGCGACGTTGGCGTCGTAGGCAGTCGGGTTGGCGTAGGCGGGGGCGGCGACCACGACGACTCGGGTGGTGCCGACCTCGGTGGCGGCTCGCCGGGCGCAATCGATGTCGGCGAAGAGGATCCCGATGCGCGGCTGCTGGTCGGGGAAGGCGACGACGGCGGGTGTCCACCAGTCGGTGGCGTGACGTTCGACGGCGTGCTCGGCGAACCGGCGAAGCGTCGACAACAGTGCCGAGTGGTCCGGCCCGGCGGGTGGGATCACGATCGATCCGTGGGTCACGACGCCCCAGACGTGGAGACCCCACAGCGTCGGGACCCCCTGCCCAATGAGGGACCCGCCGTTCCGCTGGTGGCCTGGGAGCTCCCGGCCGTTGGTCAGTAGCACGCAGCGGTCATCGCTGGGATCGGGTGTGTGGGTGTGGCGCCCACCCATGTTCGTGACGTATCGGGCGCCGGTGGCGACGCCGCCGTGGTGGAGGCTCCACACGGCGACGAGGTCGGGCACCTCGGGCTCGGGGGGAGCGACCGGGGTGAACCAGGGCCGCTCGGGGTCGGTTCCCGCCACGTGAAGCGGAGGGACCTCGATCACCTGTTCGGGACGGATCCAGTGCTCGGACACGGTGTTCTCCTCATCGCCCGGCGTTCCCACCGTTCCCGTGAGGGGATGGTTGGGGGGCGGTCACCGGCCCGGGTGCCTACCGCCGCTCTTGATGAGTACACGCACAGATGTACAGCCATACCCGTGACAACCCACCCCCGAATCCGAAGATCGTCTCGTGTGCCTTGGTGGGGTGGTGGCGGCTGCCAGTCGCTCGACCGTGCGGGGACCGTCACGATCGACGATCGGTGCCGCCAGAGCGATGAGCTGTTCGAACTCCCGGGCTCTCGCGCGGGCCTGTTCCTCGGTCGGACACCCAGCGAAGACGCGCTCGCCGGTGGCGGCGTCGGTGGCGACCACGCGGAAACGCGACTCTCCGGACGAGGGGGCATAGATGCGGGTGCCGTGCTCGAACCTTCTTCAGCTGTGGCGCGGGTACGCGGTGAGCTTCTCAACACGGCGAGGGCAGGAATCGACTGAGCAAGTCGGGGTCAGCGCCAGCCCAGGCGGCCCAGCTAGCCCGAGGCGCCCAAATGGCCGGGACTCAGTCCGTCCGCCTCAAGAACGGTCCAGCCCTCGGAGCGAAGCCAGGCGTCGCGGTCCGGCACCTCGTCGACCACAACGGCGATCAGTTCGCCTGGCCAGGCGACCTCGACTGACCAACCGCTGACCCGTGGGTCATCGATCGGATGCCCCACGACGAACGACTTCTGGTTCGCCAGGAATGTCGACTCCACAACCTCGCGAAGCCCGACGTCGTCGATGAGCTCGAGTCGGTCGCGCACCGAGTTCGGCAGCTGCTTCGCCGCTGCGTCGTCTCCCAGGATCCGACCGAGGATGTCGCGGGCGCCGCCCCGGGAGATCTCGGAGTGGAACATCTGGTTGGCGTAGCTGCGAAGGCACGAGTAACAGGAAGTCTCCTCGCCGCAGTCGCAGTCGAGCACCTTGCGGTAGGCCGAAGCGAAGAGCTCAGGGAGGTGTTCTGACATTCGCCTCGCATGGCCTGCGCCCCCGGGTACGGCATCAATGAGGACGAGGGTAGGTGCCAGACCTGTGTTCGAACGATGGAGGGTCCCGTCGATGTCGTCACGTGAGATCGAGATCGTGGTGGCCGCCTCCAGGAGCGCGTAGAGGACCGACCGGGCCTCGTGGGGCTCCATCGGGATGTCCAGCTCGATCTCGACCACGTCGGTGAGATACGCGTGGCCGAGGCTCGAAGTGGTGGCCCACCCTCCGCAGTCGCGACCGGTGTAGCGGATGTCCTTGTGCTTGCGAACGTTGGAGGTCGCCTTCTTGGCCCGGGGTGTTCGTTCGGGCGCCGGCTCGCCGTAGCCGCAGGTCTGGCAGATGCGGAAGCCCCGTCGACCACGACCACGGTTGAGGACGACGATGCGGCCTTGCCGACTGGTGCGTTGGCGGACGGCGACGTGGT
>CAZVVS010000365.1:0-5382 GCA_964630585.1 uncultured Gordonia sp. | reverse complement strand
AGGCCTACACTGTAGGCATGAAGTCAATCGTTTACACCCCAGGATCAATCGTCACGATCAACCGAGAAATCTACGAACTCGAAGCAGTACGCCCCGTTCGAGGTTCGCGGCCCCCACTGGCTGGCAAGTACGTCTTCTCGCTCCTGAAGATCAAAGACGGCACGCGCTGGCGCACGACCGGAACCATCCTCGACAGGACGACCTCGGTGCGCATGGTGTGCGTCGGCCGAGTGCGCCGAGTGTGCCGCGAGGCACTCTCGGCGGCCTAGTGAACCCCGTCGACGGCAGGGGAGTCCGAGGCACGTTGCAGGCGCCTGACCCATTCGCGAGTACGCCCCGATGCCGCAACGACGTCCTTCTGCGATTCACCCTCACGGATCGCCTCGACGACGTCCGCCTTCTGCTCGGCCCACAGCTGCGCAACGACCGCCTCGGCACGACTGATCTGCTCGGCACGCTTCCGAATATCGTCCAGTCTGCTCATCGATCCAATCGTATCGACTTCGAGTCGCGCCCCGGAAGCAATATGCACGCTGCATAATCGAACGGCTGTCACAGTGACGAATCAAGTAGGTGTCCACCTTCGATACCATTCAAAACGAAGGTGGCCCTTTCCAGAATCCGTCTGGAAAGGGCCACCTTCGTCGTTGCTGCGATCAGGGGATCGCGATGTACCAGCTCGCGCCCTTCTGCGCAGGGTTGGTCGACGTCAGTGCAATCAGGTCGAACCCAGATCCGATCCACACCTTCTTGTCCAGAAGGAGAGTGCCGGACCTCTTGGTGCCCTTCACTCGGTAGTACTTCTCGTGGTTGAACGGCGCGACCGTGTTGTGGAACGTCAGGCGCAGGGTCACCTTGCAGTCGTTCTTCGTGAACCCACGGCTGCGGACCTTCAACTGAACCCAGCCAGGCTTCGCCGGATTGTTTTTCAGGCTGGCAATCATCGACCCTCGGCAGCCATTGCTGCCTGCCGACCAAACCTCATCGCCCATCACACCGATGCGGGGAGTCTCGCTCCACCGAGCGTTGGCGGGACCAACGCCGACTATCGCGCCAAGAACGATCCCCGCGCCCAGAATCAGGGCAACCAGAGCGCGCAACTTTCGAGACATACTTGGGTCCTCCCATGTGAGACTGCGTCGACGCCAATCGACAAGTGTTCTCGTCAGCCTATCCCCGCCCCGTCACAGTTCAGAAAGCCTCATCGCAGCTCGAAGTCGCTCGACTCGACACCGTATCGAACGTAGGTTCGAGGATGACGTAGTCTGGAGTAGTGCTCGACGACGTAGGAACTCAGCAGCTCGCGAGTGCTTGCTGGCGCGATCACGTCATTGGTGACCCCGGCATGATCAGGTCCTTCGACCCGCCGCGGCCGGTGGTCGTCGACACTCGTGCGTGGGATGCTCATGGTGGGCGCCCGCCGGGGTTCAACGCGCATCCGCCGACGCTGGCCGTCAGGGCTGGGGGAATCCGCCTCGAACCTTCGATGCTCGGTCACCAAGTCGCCTGGGTACGAGTTTTCGACGGCCAATGGCGAGCCCTCATCACCATCGACTTGACGAGCTCGAACCACCGCACGACGGTCCGGACCACGCTCTGGTTGCCGGCCACTGCCTTCCGTCCGGTGGACAAACAAGGTGAAGGTGCAACATGAATCGGTCGCCTGCCTCCGACAGTCGGAGGCAGGCGACCTCGTGCGCGCATCTTCCCTACGCGCACGATCAGACGCTAACTCATCCCTCTGACAACCCCGCAAGGAGCCAACCGTGACAGAACCCATCGGCGACGATCCAGGGGGAGTGGTGTCTCGACGATCAACGAAACGACGTCGCCGCCACCTTCACGAACTAGTGCTCATCGTGCGACCACCTGGACGGCCCGCAGATATTCGAGTCTTCGCAGAGGATGAAATGGAGGAGGCAGCGACTTACGCGGCCCAATTCGATACGTCCATCGAGCGGCTGGCCTGACGTCCGCGTCACTGCATCCCCGCCTCCGGCGCGGTCGTGGTTCCGAAAGCCTTATCGCCGCCCAAGGTTGGGCGATCGGGTGCCTCCGCACGCTCTGCCTGATCTACTTGCCCCATGGCCGACGAATCTGACATTGATGCGGCGTTCGCACGCACCCAGAAGATCGGTAACGCGATCAACGCACTAGCTCGAGTGGAAGCCGCCCTAGTGCCGATCGCGTACCCAGCTCCTGACCTCGGCGAGTTCATCGACAGTCTGCTCGATGGGAACCCTGAATGAGGACTGCGGATCGTCGCTTCATACGCTTCTCGCAGGTCGCAATGTCGCGCACGACAGAAAAGGGTGGTCGCCGGTATGGGTTCTGTTCACGAGGTCATTGAGGCATTCCGGCAGGCGCCGTCCAACTCTGAGCGTGGCACGAAGTTCGAAGAACTGATGGTCCGCTACTTCCAGCTCGACCCGCTGCTGTCCCAGGAGTACGAGCAGGTGTGTCGCTGGATCGACTGGCCCGACCGAGGCGGAAAGCAGGACACCGGGATCGACCTGGTCGCTCGCGCACGCGACACGGGGGAGTACACCGCCATCCAATGCAAGTTCTACGAGCCGACCCACATGCTCGCCAAATCCGACATCGACTCGTTCTTCACAGCCTCCGGCAAGAAGCCCTTCACCAACCGCATCATCATCTCCACCACAGACCGGTGGGGACGCAACGCCGAGGACGCCCTGGATGGCCAGACAATCCCAGTTCAACGGATCGGCCTGGCTGAGATCGCCGAATCGCCGATCGACTGGGACGTCGCCTGGCCGCAGGGCGAACTGCAAGTCGGGTTGTCGGAGGCGACCCGCCACGATCCTCACCCACACCAGGCCGAAGCCATCGAGGCAGTCTTCGACGGATTCGCGGCCGGCCACGACCGCGGCAAACTCATCATGGCGTGCGGCACCGGCAAGACCTTCACCGCACTCAAGATCGCCGAACGCGTCGCCGACGAGAACGGGGGAGCGGCGAAGATCTTGTTCGCCGTGCCCTCAATCTCTTTGCTGTCTCAGACGCTACGAGAATGGACCGCCCAGACTCAGCTCGACCTCCGCGCCTTCGCCGTCTGCTCAGACACCAAGGTCTCCCGTGCCGCCGAAGACATCGGCTCCGTCGACGTCGCCATCCCCGTCACCACTAACCCCGAACAGCTTGCCGTGGACATGGGGCACCGCAAACGCGCCAAAGGCCTGACGGTCGTCTTCACCACCTACCAGTCTTTGCCCGTTGTTGCGGCCGCACAGAAGCAAGGCGTCGACGGATTTGACCTGGTGATCTGCGACGAGGCGCACCGCACGACCGGCGTCACCTTGGCAGGGGAGGACACGTCGAACTTCCAGCGCGTCCACGACGCCGACTACTTGACCGCGACCCGTCGCCTCTACATGACAGCCACCCCACGACTATTCGACGACAAGGTCAAAGACCAAGCCGCCGAGCACTCCGCCGAGCTGTCGTCGATGGACGACGAAGCGATCTACGGACCGGAATTTCACCGCCTGTCGTTCGGAGCCGCAGTCGACCGCGGCCTGCTGACCGACTACAAGGTCATCGTCCTGACCGTCGACGAAGACCTAGTTGCCGCTCCCTTGCAGCAGCAGCTCGCAGGCGAGTTCTCCGAGCTCAAACTCGACGACGCGTCCAAGATCGTCGGCTGCTGGAACGGACTGGCCAAACGAGCCGGTCGCACCCCCGGCGGAACAGGCTTCACTCCAGGAGAGGCCCCGATGCGCCGTGCAGTGGTCTTCGCCAAGGACATCGCCGCCTCCAAACAGGTCGCGAACGTCTTTCCCGCCGTCGTCGACGCCTACCGCGACCTCATCGAGGACAGCACCGATGACGGTGCCGACAACAACCGCGATCTGGCCTGCGTCGCACACCACGTCGACGGCACTTACAACGCGCTGCAACGCAACGCCGAGCTGTCCTGGCTCAAAGCTCCGGTCCCGGAAGGGGAGTGCCGGATTCTGACCAACGCCCGCTGCCTGTCCGAGGGCGTCGACGTACCAGCTCTCGACGCGGTGATGTTCCTCAACCCCCGCAACAGCGTGGTCGACGTCGTCCAGTCCGTCGGCCGAGTCATGCGCAAAGCCGACGGCAAGGACTACGGCTACATCATCCTGCCGGTTGCAGTTCCGGCCGGCGTCTCGCCCTCTCAGGCGCTCTCCGACAACCAGCGGTTCAAGGTCGTCTGGCAGGTCCTCAACGCACTCCGCGCTCACGACGATCGCTTCAACGCCATGGTCAACTCCATCGCCCTCAACGCCACCACCGAGGCGAAGCAGACCGGCAAGGGATCGACGATGCTGATGGGTGATCACATCGGCCCCGTCAGCGGCGATGACACCACAGTCGCCAGCGAAGGCGAATCCACGACAGAGAGCACCGATACCGGCAGCACGTCGGGCACCGACACAGGCGCGCACATGGCGCAGCAGATGGCCCTGTTCTCCCTGTCCGAGTGGCAAGAAGCGATCGTCGCCCGCATCGTCGACAAAGTCGGAACGCGCGCCTACTGGGAAGACTGGGCCGCCGACGTCGCTGGCATCGCAGCCACCCTGGACACCCGCATCAAGGCCGTCCTCAAAAATGCCGCGTCTGAAGTCTCAGTGGCCTTCGAGCAGTTCCACCAGGGGCTCAGAGACAACCTGAACGACTCCATCAGCCGTGAGGACGCGATCAACATGCTCTCGCAGCATCTGATCACTAAACCCGTCTTCGACGCCCTGTTCGCCGAACACGACTTCGCCTCCCACAACCCGGTCTCGCAGGTCATGGAAGCAATGGTCGCCACGCTCGGCGGTGCCGGACTGGAAGCTGAAACCGCCAAACTCGGCGGCTTCTACGCCGCGGTCCGCACCCGAGCTGCCGAAGTCACCACCGCTGACGGCAAGCAGAAGGTCATCGCCGAACTCTACGAGAAGTTCTTCCGCATCGGATTCCGCCGCCAGGCCGAAGCACTCGGCATCGTCTATACCCCCGTCGAAGTCGTCGACTTCATCCTTCGCGCCGCCAACCAAGCATCCCGTGACGCATTCGGCCGCGGCCTCACCGACGAGAGCGTCCACATCATGGACCCCTTCACCGGCACTGGCACCTTCATCACCCGACTCCTACAGTCCGGGCTCATCTTCCCCGAAGACCTCGCACGCAAATACGCCACCGAGCTGCACGCCAACGAAATCATGCTGCTCGCCTACTACATCGCCTGCGTCAACATCGAAACCACCTACCAAGCACTCACCCGAGCACAGGACCCGGACGGCGAGGACAAGGATTACCAGCCGTTCCCCGGGGCGACGCTCACCGACACCTTCCAGATCACCGAGGACGGAGACCGCGCAGACACGTCGCTGATCCCCGCCAACTCCG
>CAZVVS010000364.1:0-5396 GCA_964630585.1 uncultured Gordonia sp. | reverse complement strand
GCCGGGTGGGCCGCCCGCCCCGGCGCCGCTTGACATCCCGAAGCTGGGCGGGTCGTCACTGTCGCAGTGGACCGCAAGCACAGCCGGGCATTACATCAAGCCCGGGGTGGACAACTTCATCTCGTCGACGGGCATCCTCGGCAAGTACGACCCGAACAAGGAGGGGCGTACGTCGATTGGTGGGCATGTGGCGAACGTGGCGCAAGCGTTCATCGGCGGCCAACTCGGGAGCGCGCTGGGCACGTTCGGGATGGACGTACAACCCCCGGTGCTCGATGCGGTCGGCAAATTCCAAGAAGACAACCCCGAAGCCGTGCAGCAGGCCGGTAAGGGCCTCAACGACGCCGCGCAGGGCCTCGGGAACGTGGTGGTCAACATTTTCGGCAACGCCGACGGCAACGACGTCGCCGCGAAGGTTGCCGCCGCGCAACGCCGCAGGATGCGGAGGTACGTGAAATGACGTGCGACCCGTACAAGTCGAACATTCGCATCGTCGGCTGCGACGGCGGCCAGGTGTGGCACATCTACGGCGACAAGATGGGCGCCGAAGGCGTCGAACTCTTGGCCGGTGGTTTGGATGCCCTGTATGAGGCGCCGGTGCGCACGGTGGAACGCACCCCGGTCCGCATGGACGGGGCCGTGCTGCGGGCGGTGAAAACAGCGGTCATGGAACCGGTGATCACCGTCATCGTGAAAGGCTCGCATGTAAACCCGTTCCGCCGGGTCGACGGCGCATTCCGGGAGGCATTCGACTACGAGTTGGACCCGTTTTTTGAGGAGTCGACGTGGGCTCAAATCGTGTGGGAAACCAAGGAATCGACCCGCTGGATTGACGTCGCCCTCACGAGTGGCACGACGTGGGATGCCGAGGAATGGACGGACCCGCACCGCGTCGGCTGGTGGATCGTCGAACTGCACCTGAAAGCCTATGTGCCGTTTTGGAATGAGAAGCCGAAGAAGACCGCCATCGAGTTCCCGACCACTGGGACGCACGAGTTCGTGATCTCCAACCCGACCGGCGTGACCATGTATCAGAAGTGGGTGGGCACCCGCGCGCAGTGGCGCCTACCGGACAACTCGTGGACCGGGAAACGGTGGAAACGCACCCCCGGAGGTTTGTGGCCCACCAGGTCGATCCTGTACCCGAACCTCACCGCTGAGGAGTATGGCATCAAAGTCGACTACGACCCCATGAGCCTGCCGGTGCGCGACGCATTCGACCACAACTTGGTGGCCCGCATGCCCGTGTCGGCGGACTATCCGCTGCACGCGGTACCGCCGTTCACGCCGAAAACCACTGTGGAGGTGACGGCGACCAACGTGCCCGGCGGTGGCGCGATGATGCAACTGATCCAACCGCGCCGGTATCGGCGGCCGTGGGGGAGGGTCTGATGCTGTTTGCTACCGCCCAAGCTAAGGCGACCATCGAGAACCGGGCTCGGCGTGCCGCCGAGGTCATGGACATCGACACCGATGACCTGTTGGCCCGCTGTGAAGCGATCATGGCCGCCACCGAACAAGCTGAGCGCGACGAAGCCCGCGCGCGCCGCGAGACGCCGATTATGCGGCTGTGGGATTCGGAATGGCATCTACAGCACGTCGTGTTCAACCCACTCGACTACGAGTTTGAGTGGATCGAAAACGACTCCGGTACCGGCGCGTTCTCCATTCTCGCCGAAGATGAGCTAGGGCAGTGGCTGCGCGACTTCGACGGGCGTGACCTGTGCAATGAGGGCGTCAACGTTCACATCACCGTCGACTATGTGGGTGCCCGGTGGGGTGGCCGTATGGAGGAGGTTGGCACTGAAGCCACATCCACCGGCGACAACATCATCACCGCCACATTCATGCACGACTACGAGAATGTGAAGTGGGTCGAATGCTGGCCCACCCCGTTCTCCTCGGCGTTCTTTCAGCCGATGAAGGGCTGGATTCTGTTGGGCCCCACCGACTGGTGTGCGCTCACGACTCTGATGGTGAACTTGGCCCGCAATGAGGCGGCGGTCCCGAATTTCCCTGACGATCCGCTGGACCTGTCGGCCTACGGCGGCGGCGGCGGATTCATGTCCACTTGGCAGATCGTGCCCAACCTGCAGGGTTTCGTGCAGGCGATGGCCGGCGGCGCCCTATGGAGCTTGCCGATCATCCGCATGGAGTATTGGCATGACGCGTTCAAGATCATGTTGGAGGACGCCGAACTGTCGGTGCAGTGTGATCGGTGGCTAACCGGTGATGATCCGCCGTGGCCGGGGGCGAACCTGCGCAACGGCGCCCTGGTCGTCAGCATCGTCGACAAGTCGGGGCGGTACTCGGGCACGTCGAAGGGCGGCACCATTTTCGACGGCCTGTTCCACACCGTCGATGCGATGGCCGAGGATTTCTTGGGGTCGACGTCGTCGATGATGTCGGGGCAGCCGATGCCCGATGAGTACATGACGATCGGCGTCAAGAGCACGAACCGCATGTTTCCGTACGTGATTTTGCGGCCTGGTGTGACGCCGGGTGTGGAGTCCGCACGGTTCGCCGTGTCACCAGAAAAGGTGTGCCGAATCATCACCGGCGGCAAATCCATGCCTGGTGTCAACGAGGCAATTAGCGCGCTGATTCAGGGCATTATCGACGTCGTCGGAGACAACATCAATATCGGCGGCTACGGAATCGGGTCTATTGGTGGCGCGATTGACACGCTCCTTTTTCCGTTCTATTCCGACACGATTCTTGCGTTCACCGACACCATTTCGTGGCAGCGTGCGGACAAGCTCGGCTGGTCGCGCTACATGGAGTATTTCCAGGACGGCGCGGAGCAGGCATACACGCTGGGCAGCCTGATGGCGATCCGTACCGGCCTGTGGGTGACCCGCCGTAAGTACACGCACCAAGTCAAGATTCTCGACTCGTGTCCGTGGATGCTCGGCGACAACGGCGTCGGCCACTACTGGCTGTCGGATCGGGTGGGCACCACCGAGCCCGGCGACACCTCTGGGCGTATCTGGGTGGACCGCGTCAAGAAAATCGGGCTGTCCGCGTCGGGGGACGACTTCCACCCCGACTGGTCGGTGACGATCGGCACCGACGACAACAACCGCGACCCCTTCGAGGAGGGCCTAGAGCGCATCAGGTCGCTCGTGGCGGGTCTCCACAAGATGGGATTCGTGTGATGGGGCGCCGCGACCCGAATCGGCCGCCGAAGAAGAAGGCGCCGACCCCGCAGGACATGGCCGACCAGATGGCCGAGCAGGTGCGGCCGTTCCCGACGCGCGAGGTATGCAACCTCGACGACCCCGATGAGATGTTCCTGTGGATGCTGGTCGGCCTGCCCGGCCAAGACGGGGCGCCGCTGCCGATGCCGCAGTCGGCGCTGCGCATGGTGTCACGGCGCCTGTACAACGCGGGGGCGCGTTTCCATCCGGAGCATTGCACGATCAAGTACCGGCCACCGCAGGCCGGTGACCCCAACATCTTGACCAACCCGGGTACGTGGATGGGCATTGATGAACCGGACCCAGACCCCAAGGCCCTGTTTGGTGGGTTGTCGCGGGAGCAGAAGGCGGAGATACGGAAGAAGTTCGGCCTCGACGACGAGCCGGACAAGGTGCCGTATGTGAAGGCTGACGGGTCGACGGTGATGGTGACCCCGGCGCAGATGGCGCGCTACAACGCGGCGAAGAAGGACCGCGACGACGCGGCGAAGCGGCGACGGGAGGCAGGCGAGTGACTTCACCGAACTTCAACAACCCGAGCCAGGTCAACGGGCTCGCGGATGCGGCGAACAAGATGGGCATCGGCGGGCTGCAGTCAGGCAACCAGCAAGGTTTCATGCTGGGCCGTCTGGATGCGATTGGTGGGCCGTTCGGCTCGATCCTGGGGTTCGCTATGGGTGGGCTCGGGTCCATCGTGGACGACATTCTGGGGTTCGCCACCGATGGGGCGCAGAACAACACGATGGATGCGGCGGCGTTTGTGCGGTCGCGGATCATGCCGTGGCAGGCCGACCTGGGCTGGACGCAGGAGTCGTTGCAGGACCGGATCGACGGCATAGTCGGCGACGTCACCGCCGTGATGTCTGACCTGAACGATGTGTGGGACTACTACGAGGGTCTCAGTGGTGGGGTGCGGGAGATTCAGAACGGGATCAATCAAGGCTGGATTGATGGGGACGAGTCCGAAGCTGACCCGGACGTGTTTGCCACGATGCGCGGTATTCGTACGGCGATCAACGGAAATCCGTGGGTGCGGGTGGTGGCGTTGTCGTCGCAAACCTGGAACCGGCCCGACCCGTTGGAGTTCGACCTGAAAGAGGTTGTGCTCATCATGGTGTCCGGTGGTACGAACGGCGAAGACGGCAAGACAACGGGTTCCGTCACGGACGCCGGTAATGATGGCGGTGCGCCAGGTTTGGGCGGTGGGTACTCGGTGCGCATGGTGGACGTGGAGGACTTCACCAACCTGCACATCGCTATCGGCACGGCCGGTGCGGCGACGGTGGTCCGCGCCGATGACGGGGCGGGCGCGATCCTCGGGCAGGCGTTCAACAACACGCCCAGCTCGACGCCGGGCCAGTGGGGTTGGGTGCCGTCTGCGTCGGGCGCCGGGAACGGCGGCGCTGGCGGCCGTGGCGGCGACTCGTTGCCGGCGTTGGCAGGTGCCGCTGGGGCGGGTGTCCCCGCGATTCCCGGGGGTGCGGGTGGCGCTCCCGGTATCTCGTCGTCTGGGCAGGCGAACGGATCATCAGGCACCCCCGGCGGGTCGGTGCCGGCGACCACGACGGTTCCATGCGGCGGGTCCGGTGGTGGCGGCGGCGGCGGGGCGCACCGTCCGCCGTTCCCGCTCAACACCGGAGGTCTCGCCGGGCACGGCGCTGCTGGCGGGTTCCCCGGTGGTGGCGGCGGTGGTGGCGGCGGGAAGGCGAAAGGCACCGGCGTCGGCGGCGGCGGGTCGTCGGGGCTCGGCGGGCCTGGCGGTGCGGGTATGTGTCTCATCTTCTACCGAGGGGAGGCGATCCCGGCATGAGTGAACTCCTAGCGGAGGTGCTGCCACAGTTCGCGCCCTGCACGAACCTGTACCGCCTCGACACCGGCCATCACATCCTGGTGACCCGCGTCAGCGGGGAGGTTCCGGTGCCGCCTGCGGTGCTGCCAGTCCTCGGTGTGATTGAGGTCGGCGTGACCGAACCGATGCCGACCGAAGTGTTCTTGTGTGATGAGAATGCTCGTCTGATTGACGCCGATGGTGACCCCACGAACGGCATGACAGCCCTCCTGAGGCTGGCGGGCGGCACCGACTTCGACACCGCCGTTCGGGTCGCCGAAGCGTGGCTAACGCGACAAGAAGGGACCACCGAATGACCACACCGATGAACAGCAACAACCCATTCCGCGACCGCGCCGAAGGCGCCC
>CAZVVS010000363.1:0-5403 GCA_964630585.1 uncultured Gordonia sp. | reverse complement strand
CGCACCGACGAGCGGGTCGAGGTCATGCGGCGCGCCAGTCGCGCGCGTACGCGACGCGTCGCCGAGGTCGAGACGGGCATGTGGTCGGGAGTCGCCAACCGGTCGGGTGGGCCGGCGGAGTCGACTTCGGCCGGCGGGGCGGCGGGTTCGGGCGCGGCGACGACGGCGACGTCGTCGATATCGGGCGATTCGTCCATCCGCGCTCCCCTCTCCCCGCTGGGCGGTTCGTTCCAGTTTAGACGGGCGCGGGCATCCTCATCCGGTCACCAGCGCACGGACCTGAACTGGATCCGGCACAGACGCCGCCACCACGGCGCGTCCCTTCATGCCGTCGAGTTCCATGACGACCGCCACCCCGACGACACGTGCACCGGCCCGGGTCAACAGACGTGCAGTCGCCCCGACCGTTCCGCCGGTGGCGAGCACGTCGTCGACGATCAAAACCCGGCGTCCGTCGAGGTCGAGCGCATCGGCGGGGATCTCGAGGGTCGCGGTCCCGTATTCCATCTCATAAGTGCAGGCCAACACCGGGGGCGGCAGCTTCCCGGTCTTGCGGACGGCGATCACGCCGACCCCGAGGCGTTGGGCGACCGCACCGCCGAGCAGGAATCCGCGTGCGTCGATCCCGGCGACCGCATCGACGGCGTACCCCTCACTCAATGCCGACACGACGGCATCGAACCCGGCCGCATCGGCCAGCACAGGGGTGAGATCGCGGAAGAGAACACCCGGAGACGGGAAGTCGGGAACATCGCGGCTGAGCTCGGCGATCAGCGACCGCGCGCGCTGCGCGCTCATGAGCGCGACCACCGATCCATGTTCCACCCGGTGCCGTTTCGCGCCCGGCCGGCGATCACTCCGGACAACTTGTCCGACCACACCTGTTCACGCGGCGTCGCGAACAGCGGAATCGATGCGAGTTCGCGCCACGCGACGGTCTCCAGCTCGCGCAGCTGGGCGAGCTGGTCACCGGCGACGACGCTGACGGAGAACCGCGTCACCGCGTCGGTGGCCTGCGGATTGCGGAAATCACCGATGTTCAGCGGATCACCGCCGAAAAACGCATAGGCGCTCCGGATGTCGGATGCGGCGCCAGCGGCGGCGAAACTCGCCCCGGTGTTCACCAGGAGCGCGTCGAACGCCGTACCGAGGCCCCCGACGGTGACCGTTGGACCACCCGCGTCGACGACGTCGATTCCCGCGCGGCGGCACGATTCGGCGATGGCCGCGACCATCCCGGCACGTCGCGCATCGGGTCCGAGGTAGGCGACACGGACGCGCATCGGCGGCGCTGGCGCACCGTTCGGCAGCGGCGGGCGCTGGCCGGCAGCCTCACGCGCCCGGACGATGTCGGGACGGGCGTAGCGCACGCCGAACTGCGAGTTGATCGGATCGGCGAGATCACTTGCCGGGGTGAGCACGTGCAGATTCCACGGCTGCGACCCGTACCCGGCGGTGCGGGCCAGCGCGTCACGCGGCACACATGCGCCGAACGCCTGACGGGCCTGCGGCGGGCCGAGCACGCCCCGCTGGGCCAACACCACCTGCTCGACGGACAGCGAGTGCCCGGCGGACGAGACCTGGGGCTGCGCCGGCTCCGCACCCGCCGCCGGGGCGTCGATTCCCACGGCGGTGTCGGTGACGTCGAATCCACCGTGGGCGGTGCGCGCGGCCGCATCGGTGTTGCGGCCGTGGACGACGATGTTGCGGATCCCTGGGGCCTGCCCCCACCACTTGTCGTTTGGCACCAGTCGCAACCCAGACTTGGGGTCGAAAGACTCGGCACGATAGGGGCCGAGGGCGACGAACCGCGCCGGGTCGAGCGGCCCGGCCGACAGGCGGAATCCGGTGTTCCACGACTTCGCGACAGCCTCGAGGACAGCGGGTTTGCGGCCACGGATGGCGTCGAGGATCGACGGTGCTCCGGCGTCGCGGGCCACGATGTGGGCCGGCAGCAGTGCCCCCGCCCCGAACAGTGAGCGCCAATCCCGGTAATCGCGGCCCTTCACGTAGCGCACGACCGCAGTGTCGGCGCCCGGCGCGCAGTCCACCCGCTCGATGTCGCGGTAACCGGCGGTGGTCGCCGGGGTGAACCCCGGGAACCGGCCGCTCTGAGCCACCCAGGAGAGCAGGACGTCGTCGCAGGTCGGTTTCACCCCATCGGAGTAGAGCGCCTTCGGTGAGAAGGTGTACTTCACGGTCAGCGTCGGGCCCGGTACCTCGGTTACTTCGCCGACATCGCGGTCGGACACCACTTGGCCCTGCGGCCCCAGGAAGCTGAAACCGCCCAAGACCCGGGTGAACGCCATGGCCACGCCGTCGGCATTGCCCTCCCGGCTGGCTGCGTTGTACGTCGACAGCCGTGCATCAGTCCGGTAGTAGAGCGGTGTGTTCTCGTCGATTCCGCATCCGGCGACCAGTGGCAGCACCACGGCGGCCGACGCCGCGATCAGGCCGAGAGTGCGGCAGTCGCGCTTGGTGATTGGCACGGTCCGAGACTAGCGCGTACGCCGTCGTTTCCCGGTGGGGCGCGCGGCATCGCCCGGCGAGGCCGGGGCGGCCTCGTCAGCGGCGGTGTGGCGCGCGCTGTGGCGGCCGACGGCCACCGGCTCACCGGCGTCGACCCGCGCCCGCCGGGCCAGAACCTTGGCGGTGTGCTCGGCGATCGTGCGGTTGCGCTCCTTGAGGGTCACCAGCAGCGGGGTCGCGAGGAACACCGACGAGAAGGTGCCCACGACGACACCGACGAGCTGGATGAGAGCCAGGTCCTGCAGCGTGCCGACGCCGAGCATCCAGACCGCGATCACCATCAGCGCGATGATGGGCAGCACCGAGATGATCGTCGTGTTGATGGACCGCATCAGCGTCTGGTTGACCGCCAGGTTGGCCTGCTCGGCATAGGTGCGCCGATAGGTCTTCGTGAAGGACCGGGTGTTCTCCTCGACCTTGTCGAAGACGACGACGGTGTCGTAGAGGGAGAAGCCCAGGATCGTCAACAGGCCGATGACGGTCGCCGGGGTCACCTCGAAGCCGACCAGCGAGTACACGCCGGCGGTGACCACGACGTCGAAGAACAGAGTCGCCAGCGATGCCGTCGACATCTCCTTGTCGAAACGGATCGCGATGTAGACCGTCACGATCACCAGGAACACGATCAGGGCGATCAGCATCTTGCGCGTGATCTCCGCGCCCCACGTCGAACTGACATCTGACGACGAGACGTCGGCGCGCGTCAGTTCCGGTGCGAACCGGGTGGCCAGGGCGTCGAGGACGCGGTTGGCCTGCTGCTCGTCGAGGTGCTCGGTGCGGACCTGGATGGTCTTCGCCGCGCCGGATCCGGCGGTCTGCACTGTCTCGGGAGCCTTGCCGAGGGTGTCGCCGAAAACCTTCTCCACGCCCTCGACGGTCACCGAGGCACTGGTCGCGGGAATCGAAACCTGGGTGCCGCCCTCGAAGTCGATGCCGAAGGTGAACCCGCGCACCACCATCGACAGGATGCAGATCGCCAGGATCACACCGATGACGATGTACCACCGCTTGCGGTTGCCGACGACCTCGAACGCCCCGGTACCGGTGTACAGGCGCGAGAGGAACGACCGATCGGTGTCGGCGTGGAAATCCGCATCGGCGACGAACGTGTCGACCGCCTCCGCCTTCTCCGAGCGCTCCTTGGCGAGTCGGTAGCCGGCCGGCAACGGATCGTCGCCGTCACCGGTCGCGCGCTTGGACAGGCCGTCGACGCTGTCGCTCCCGAGTCCTCCCCTGCTGAAACTCATCGCTGGCCTCCTCGTGCCGCGGCCGTGGTAGTGCCGTTGTCGGCGGATGCATCCTCGCCGGTCGCAAGTCCAACGGCCGCACGGGCCGCCTCACGACGCTGACGTGCCACCTCGCTGACCGCGCCGAGGCCGTTGACCGACGGCTTCGACAGGAACGGCGACCGGGACGCCAGGACCACGAGCGGGTGGGTGACCAGGAAGACGACCATGACGTCGAGGATCGTGGTCAGGCCCAGAGTGAACGCGAATCCGCGCACCGAACCGACGGCGAGGACATAGATGACGACCGACGCGATCAGACTGACCGCGTTACCCGTCCACACCGTGCGACGTGCACTGGCCCAGCCGCGCGGTACCGCGGAACGGAACGATCTGCCTTCACGCATCTCGTCCTTGATGCGCTCGAAGTACACGACGAAGCTGTCGGCGGTCATGCCGATACCGATGATGAAACCGGCGACGCCGGCCAGGTCGAGGGTAAATCCGATCCACCTGCCGAGCAGCACGATCAAGCCGTAGGACATCGCTCCGGCGAGCACCAGCGAGGCAAAAGTCAGCACGCCGAGCATGCGGTAGTACGCCAAGGCGTACAGCAGCACGGCGATGAGGCCGACGAGGCCTGCGAGCAGGCCGGCGCGCAGCGCCGACAGGCCCAGCGTCGACGAGACGGTCTCCGCATCGGACGCCTCGAACGAGAGCGGCAGCGAACCGTACTTCAGCACGTTGGCCAGATCACGGGCCTCGGTCTCGGAGAAGCCGTTCTGACCGCCCGAGATCTCCGTCGATCCGGTGATCGTCGACTGGATCACCGGCGCCGAGACGACCCGCGAGTCCAGCGTCATCGCCGTCTGGGTACCGCGGTTCTGGGCGGTGTACGTCGGCCACAGCTTCTGCGCCGCACCCTTGAAGTCCAGGCCGACCGTCCACTGGTTGGTCTGCGGCGACAGATTCGCCGACGCCGACGCGATATCGCGGCCGTCGATGATCATCGGCTCGAGGAGGTAGACCTCCTTGCCGTCGGTGCTGCACGCGACCAGGTAGGACTCGGGGTCATCGTTGCCCAGGAGCGGGTCATGGGCTTTGGGGTCGCAATTCATCTTCGGCATGTACGCCTGCAGGGCGGCGATCTGCTGCGGCGAGGCGTCCTTGGGCGCCTGGCGCAGCTTGCGCTGCTCGGCGACCGCTTCGCGTTGCTGCTCCGGCGTCAGGTTCGGACCTTCATCAACTCCGGTCTGGGGCTTCTTCGGTTGGGGCGCCGGCATCACCACGCCCTGTCCGTTCGGGGCCTTGGCCACGGGTCGGATGTAGAGCCGCGCGGTCTGTCCGAGGTTGCGCGCCTGCCGACCGTCGTCGCCGGGCACCGTGATGATCAGGTTGTCACCACTGACCACGACCTCCGACCCGGCGACGCCGAGGCCGTCGACGCGCTGGGAGATGATCTGCTTGGCCTTGTCGAGCTGGTCGCGCGAGGGCCGCTTACCGTCGGGCGTGCGCGCGGTCAGCGTGACCCGGGTGCCGCCCTGCAGGTCGATGCCGAGCTTGGGCTCTGGGTCGCGATCGCCGGTGAAGAACACCAGGCCGAAGACGATGGCGAGCAGGGCTTGAATGGCGAGCTGCGGCTGCCACG
>CAZVVS010000362.1:0-5409 GCA_964630585.1 uncultured Gordonia sp. | reverse complement strand
TTTCACCGCTTACCTGCAGCAACTGTCGATGGAATCCAACGGCAAGTCGGTGACACGCACCGGACACCCGGTCTCCTGCGACACCGGCCAGGTGTGGTGGGGCGAACCGGGCACCAACGGCCAGCACGCCTTCTTCCAGCTCCTGCACCAGGGGACGCGGGTGATCCCGGCCGACTTCATCGGTTTCGCCACGCCGTTCCGCGACGTCATCACCGACGACGGGACGTCGATGCACGACCTCCTGATCAGCAACTTCCTCGCTCAGACAAAGGTGCTGGCCTTCGGCAAGACCGCCGAGGACATCGCCGCCGAAGGGGTGGCGCCCGAGCTCATCGCACACAAGGTGATGCCCGGCAACCGGCCGTCGACGACGATCTTCGCGCCTAAGCTGACCCCGTCCACCCTGGGTCAGCTGATCGCCCTCTACGAGCACCAGGTGTTCGTCGAGGGAGCCGTCTGGGGCATCGACTCCTTCGACCAATGGGGAGTCGAACTGGGTAAGAAGCAGGCGTCCGAGCTTCTCGGGGCCCTCACCTCCACCGACCCTCCGGCCGACCTGGGCGACTCCTCCACCGACGCACTGGTCGCGTGGTACCGGGCGCAGCAGGGTCGCAGCGTCTGATTGCGCTCGCGTCGGAAAGGTGCTCAGACCATCCGGCGCGACACCGACCCGGGCAGGTGGCGCATCGCCGCCGCCAGCGGCTCCCAGGGCCAGCGCGGCACCGCGGCGTACTCTTTCTCCGCCTCGATGGCGGCCACCATGGCGGCGACCCCGTCGGCGGTCTTGGTCATCAGTCTGGTCTTCACGCCGCGGTTGATGTCGGTCTCGATGTAGCCGGGTTCGATGATCGTGACGGCGATCGGCTTGCCGGCGAACTCCGCCTGCAGCGCCTGCCCCAGTGCCGTCACCCCCGCTTTCGACGCCGAGTAGGCCGCCTGTGCCTTGGGCAGGCCGCGGTTGGCGCTCACCGAGCTGATGAGTACGAGGTGCCCGTAGCCCTGCTGCCGGAAGATCTCCAGTGCCGCCTCCGCTTGGGCCAGCGCGCCGGCGAGGTTCGTCTGGACGGTCTCCAGGTTGGCCCTGGCCTTGCCGGTGCCGATCGGCGCACCCTTGCCCAGTCCGGCGTTGACGATGACCCGGTCCAGACCGCCCAGTTCGTCACGCAGCTTGCCGAATACCACCGGCACCGAGTCGAAGTCGGTGACGTCGAGCTGCGCGACGGCCACCTGCGCGGCGCTGTCGCGCAATTCCGCGGCCAGCGCCTCGAGCCTGTCGAGGCGACGCGCACACAGCGCCAGCGCCCGTCCTTGCGCGGCGAATGCGCGCGCCATGCCCTCGCCCAGCCCGGAGCTGGCACCGGTGATCAGGATCTTCTCGCGTGTGGTCACCACGCCACCCTACTCACTTGAGCAGTCGCGACATTCGACGGTCCGCAAGCTTCTTGCCGCCCGTCTGACAGGTCGGGCAGTACTGGAATGAGCGGTCGGCGAAAGCGACCTGCGCGACGGTGTCGCCGCACACCGGGCACGGCAGCCCGGTGCGCGCGTGGACCTGCAGCCCGGAGCGCTTCTCCGCCTTCATCGTCGCCACCCCGCCCGGCCCCTCGAGCCGCGCGAGTGCGTCGCGCAGCACCTCGGTGATCGCCGAGTGCAACGCGTCGAGCTGGTCGCCGGACAATCCTTTGGCGGTGGCGAACGGCGAAAGCCGGGCGCGGTGCAGGATCTCATCGGAGTAGGCGTTGCCGATGCCGGCGATGATGCGCTGATCGGTGAGCAGGTTCTTGATGCGGGCCGCACTGCCCGCGCAGATCTCGGCGAGCTCACCACGACTCAATGTCAGCGCGTCGGAGCCCAGCCCGCCGATCCGCTCGACGTCGAGCGGATCGGTGACGACCCACACCGCCAGCCGCTTCTGTGTACCCGCTTCGGTCACGTCGAAGCCCTCCCCCGGCAAGCCCGCGTGCACGCGCAGCGCGATGGGCCCCTTGCCGCCTGGGCGCGGCGGAGTCGGCGACAGGTTCTCGCTCCACCGCACCCATCCGGCGCGCGACAGGTGGATGACCAGGTGCAGCTCGCCGTCGTCGGTGCCGACAGTCGTTATAACGAGGTATTTGCCGATCCGGCCGACCGACGCGACGGTGCGGCCCACCAGCGCCGTGTAGGGCGGATCGGCGGTCTTGAGAACCGCCAGCGACGCCACATCGACGCGGCGGATCGGGAGTCCGGCCATGCGCTCATCGAGGAAGTCGGCTATCGCCGTGACCTCCGGTAGCTCGGGCATGGGTCAAGTGTGCTCTAGTGAGGGGGTGAGTGCACAGCTGTCCGACGGTGAGTTGGCGGCCGAGATCGCCCGTGGCGCCGGCCGGATCCTGCTCGGTGTGCGCCACGGCGGCCTGCTCGACGGCCGGCTGATCGGCGATGCCGGCGACCAAATCGCACAGGCGTGGATCGGTGCGGCGCTGCGCCGCAGACGCCCGCACGACGCCGTCCTGTCAGAAGAAGCCGACGATGTCGGCGACCGCTCGACAGCGGAGCGGGTGTGGATCATCGACCCCCTCGACGGGACCAGCGAGTTCTGCCACGGCACTGCTGACTGGGCGGTGCACGTCGCACTGACCGTCAACGGTCGGCCCACCGCTGCGGCAGTAGCCATCCCAGCGCGCGACGAGCTGTTCCGCTCCGACGACGTCGAGCAGGTCGGGGGCTCGTTGACCGGGCGCATCGCGGTCTCCCGCTACGGCGGCAGTTACGAATCCGCGCACGTCGCCAATGCACTGGGGCTCCAGCGCGTCTCGATCGGGTCCGCCGGGGCCAAGGCCATGGCGGTGGTGCGCGGTGATGTCGATGCCTACGTGCACGCGGGCGGGCAATACGAGTGGGACAACTGCGCACCGGTCGGCGTGTGTGAGGCCGCCGGACTGCATTGCAGCCGCCTCGACGGCTCCGAGATCATCTACAACCAGCGCATGCCGTACATGCCCGACTTCGTGATCTGCCGGCGCGAGATCGCCGACGACGTTCTAAGCGCCCTCGACAACGTCTGGTGAGCGCAACAGGTAGATGTCCATCACCCAGCCGGCCCGACGTTTGCATTCCGCGCGGGCAGCGCTGATCTCGTCGGCGACCTGCTCCACCGGACCGGAGATCACCACCTCGTCGTCGGTGCCCAGGTTGGCGCCCCAATAGATCTCGTCACCGGGCCGCGCGGCCGCGCGAAAGGCCTCCGTGCCATCGAGCATGACGATCTGGTTGCCCGCCACCGCCTCCGGCGTGGTCGGCAGGCGACGCCCCGTGGTGATGTGGACGGGCTCGCCGATGCGGTTGGCGGTTACCCCATGGGCGGCCGTCAATGCCGACGCGCTGGTCACGCCTGGGATCACGGACAGGTGCACCGACCAGTCGGGCCGCGCGGCCAGGGCATCGACGATGCGCAACGTGCTGTCGTAGAGCGACGGGTCGCCCCACACGAGAAACCCGACGACCCGATCGCGCCCCGGCTGTTCTGGGAGCGCCGCGATGGCCTCGGCGATGGCATCGACGCGGGCGCAGTGCCAGCGGCGCACCTCGGCGGCGTAGTCGGCGGGGTGGCGATCACGCGGCGGATCGGCGACGACGAGGACGTCGCAGTCGGGTGCGTGACGCGCGAGCATCTCGGTGCGCGGCCGCCGCATCGACTCGGTGGAATCGCCCTTGTCGAGCAGCACCACGGCGTCGAGACGGCCCAGAGCGTCGACCGCCTCGAGGGTGATCTGTCGCGGACCGCCCGGCCCCACACCGATCACCGCAATGTCGACGGTGTGCCGCGCACCGCGGCCCGGCACCCTGTCGGGTGCCGGGCCGCGGCGGTTGTGCTGGATTACTCGAACTTCTTGAATCCGGCGGCCTCGGCGTCAGCCTCGGTCGCGAACCAGATCTCCGCGATCGTCGCCTTGTAGGCGCGCGATGCGGGGGTGTGGTACAGGCCGGAATCAGCGTTGCCCTTGATCGGGAAACCCTTCGGCTCGGCATTGCCGGCCAGCGGGAGGTGCGAACCCTTGGGCAGCGGAACGGTGGTCCCGTCGGCCTTGGTCCAGGTCGCTGCAGCCGCACCGGCTGCACCGGCGACACCCGCGGCGCCAGCGGCACCCTTGTCCTTGATATCCCCGACGAGGCCCTTGGCGTCGGCGCCGAGATCCTCGGCACCACCCTTGACCTTGCCGGCGAGATCTTCGGCACCGTCCTTGACCTTGTCGAAGGCACCTTCGGCGGCACCCTTGACCTTGTCTCCGGCACGACCGGCGGCATCAGCCGCATCCTCGGCCGCATCCTTGACCTTGCCACCGGCGGCCGCCGCAGCGGTACCCGCGGCAGCAGCCGCACCGGCCGCACTGGCAGCAATCTTGCCGCCCGCACCCTTGACCGCACCGACAGCGCCGTCGAGGTTCGGGGCCTTCAGATCGGGAGCGTGCAGGCTCACGTTGTGGCCCTTGCCCTTACCGGTCAGCAGTCGCCACAGCCACGCCAGCAGCAGCAGGCCGCCGATGATCAGCAGCGGCAGCAGCAGCCACCACCAGTTGAAGCCGCTCGTCTTGGGCGCGTTGATGTCGGGCGCGTTGATGTCGGGCGCGTTGACGTCCGGCATGTTCACATCGGGGGCTCCGATGTTCGGCAGGTTGATCTTCGGCCAACCCGGCAGGCTCAACGCCGGCCACTTCAAGCCGCCCAGCTTGGCACCGAGGTCCGGCAGCCCGATGTCGGGCAGGTTGATCCACTTGCCGGTCTTGGCGTCAAAGGTGAGCGTGCCGTTGGCGAACTTCTGCGTGATGATGTCGCCATTGACCTCGGCAGCACCGACCGGAACGCCGAGCGCACCGGCGATCTGCGGATCAGCCAGGGCGGCCGCGAACGGGCCGCGAACAACCCAGGCACCCGTCTGAGGGGTCCAGTAGATCTTCGGATGGTCCTCGGCAGCGAACTCGGCGTAGCGAGCACCCTCGGGGGCCGGTGCGACACCCTCGCTCTTCGTCGGGAAGCCCAGGCTCCCGGTGGGGCCCTGCTCCTCGACGAACTTGTCGTTGATCGCGCCGTAGAGGACCTGCGCGCCGGTCTTGTCAGACCAGTAGATCGCGCCGCCGGCGTACTTCTGCTCGAAGCCGTCGCCGACCGACGTGATGTCACCTTCCTTCTCACCGAGACCGGTGTTCCGGAAGCCCTGGTCGGCCGATCCGTCGGCGACAGCAGCGGCGGCCTTGTCGATCGCACCGCGGGCATCGTCAGCCGGCGCCGCATGCGCGAGCGGGGCGACGAGCATCAGCGAGCCGGCTGCGGCGACAACACCCACCGCGAGCCGACGCAGGGCGTGCAGCCCTGAATTCTTCTGTACGGGTTTCACTCCGTGCACTCCTTGTCCTCATGGCAGGTTTTGATCCA
>CAZVVS010000361.1:0-5417 GCA_964630585.1 uncultured Gordonia sp. | reverse complement strand
CGATGAAGGGCGCCAGCAAAATCGTCGCGTCCAGTTCATGATTTTGGAGAAGGTGGATGGTGCCGCTCAGCGGCGTCCCCGGCCCGAAGACCGGCGGCGCGGTTGTGTACAGCGTGTACGCCACGTTGCCGTTGTTGTAGGCGAACGGCGCCGTGCTGGCGCGGTGCAGCCGCACCCCGTTGATCGTGCCGGTCGTGTTCACCACACCGAACCAGAAGAACATGTTGTTGGTATCCGGATCGATGACGAAGACCCCGGCCCCGCGCGCCGAGCCGACGACCGGCGGAACCTCGAAGAGATCCCGCAGCGGCGCGTAGAAGCCGCTGGCCGTCGACACCGTCGCCGTGTTGAGGAGGACCGCACCGCAGATCTTGTTGTACGGCGGCATCGGGTTGACGAAGCGCTTGTCGTCCATGCTCGCCCAGGGGTTGACCACCATCACCTGGATGCGGACCACCACCGAGTTCATGTTGTTGAGCCGGCCCAGCGTCGGCAACGAGAAGGCCCGCGCCGAGTCACGGCCGACGAGGACGCGGATGCGCCCGTCGTCGCGCACGTCGAGCACCTGGCCCGCGCCGCCTACGACGCTCACCGTGACCTGGGCCGGGTCGAGGACCACGAACTCCTTCGGCAGCCAGTCGGTCACGACCACCGGGGCGGCGTCCGACATGCCCATGTTGGTGATCGTCAGATCATAGGTGATCATCCCGCCGGGCTCGACCGGGTCGCACTGCAGGAAGGCGTTGCCCGCGTTCGCCGTTCCGCCCGAGAAGATGTCGGTCTTGACCACCTTCAGGTCGGCCTCGGCGTTGACCCGCGTGCACTCGTCGTCGAAGTTGTTGTTGAGGTTGGTGTCGGTCTCGCCCACCGGCGGCGGCGTCTGCGTCAGGGTCGCCCGGTTGGCCGCCCAGTGCAGGTAGTCGCTGGCGCGCCCGTAGGACTCACAGACCCCGCCCTGCGTGCCCGCCGGCACGGCCAGCTTGTTGCCCCAGGCGTCCGACAGCCCGTCGAGCACGTAGCCCGGCGACACGTCGGCGACGACGAGGAAGCTGTAGGTCTCGCCCGGATCGAGCCGGTTGAGCACGTCGGCCGTGTTGCTGTTCCACAGGACCGAGTTCTTGCTCCGGATCTGCGTCAGGGTCACGTTGCGCGTGCCCACACCGGTGCAGACCGGCGCGTCGTTCGGGTCCAGCGGGTCGCAGCGGTTGAGCGTGAAGCCGTCGGGCAACAGGTCCGTGATCGAGATGTTCGTGGCCGTCGACGGGCCGTTGTTGCCGAACATCACGATGTAGGTCGCCTGCTTGCCGGCGATGACCGGGTCGGTCAGGTCGGTCTTCATGATGAAGGGATCGACCCGCCGGATCACCGTCGTCGGCTCGGTGTCGGTGTTGTCGCCGACGCAGGGGTCATTCGTGATCTTGCCCGCGAGCGTCGGCACCCAGTCGGTGTTGCCGCTCTGGACGCTGGCCGTGTTCGAGATCGGTGTCGGCGAGTCCGGGTCGACCTTGACGATCAGGTAGACGAAGCGCATCTCGCCGACCGCCATGTCGCCCAGGCTGCACTGGATCGCCCGGGGGTTGACCGGGTCCTGGGTGCAGGTCGCGCCGATCGCGAACTGGTACTTGACGGTCGCCGGCAGCGTGTCGTAGATCGTCACGTCGCGCGCCACCGACGGCCCGTCGTTGGTCACCATCAGCTGGTAGCGCAGGAGCTCGCCCGCGACCACCGGGTCCGGCGTGTCGGTCTTGTCGATCGAGAGATCGGCCGAGGTGTTGACCGTCGTCAGGTTGTTGGCCCAGTTCTTGTTCACCGGGTCGAACACGTCCGAGGCCACGTAGGCGTCGTTCTCCAGCACCGTGTTCTTCGCCAGGCCCGGATCGACCTTCACCGTGAACTCGATCGTCACCGTCGCCTTCGGCGGGATGATGACCCCGTTCGGATCGGTCACCGGCTCGAGCGTCCCGACACCGCAGACCAGCTTGTCGAGCGGGCTGCCCGGCGTGCCGGTGTTGCACCAGGTGCTGAACTTGCCCGCGCTCGGCACGCCGCTGAAGTCGGTGATCGTGCCACCCGTCAGCACGACACCGGGCGGCAGGCGGTCGTAGATCACCACGTTCTCCGCCGTCGACGGGCCGAAGTTCGTCGCGACCAGGGTGTACTTCAGGCTCAGGCCCGCCGTCACCTGGTTGGCCACGTTGCCGATGACCGAGTTGTTGTTGAGGCAGCCGGTCACGTTCTCACCGAGGGCGGTCTTGGTGATCCGCAGGTCGGAAACGTCGGTGATCTCGTGCTCGACCATCGCCATGTTGTTCGACGGATCGGGGTCGCTGGCCAGGTTGCCCTGGAAGTGGTCGCCCTCGATCGGCACGACGTTGGTCACCGTCGCCACGTTGTTGACGCTCTGGGCTTGCCGTGCGCGCACGCGCATCGTGATGATCCAGCGCCCGCTGTTCGGCGGCCCGTCGGGCTCGATGACCTCGAGGTCGGCGTTGAGCTCGCAGTCCACCTGGACCCGCTGGTTGATGTCGGCCACCGCCGGCAGCACCGGCAGCGGCCCGACCACCGGCCAGGGCTCGGCCGCCAGGTTGACCG
Source organism: uncultured Gordonia sp. (assembly GCA_964630585.1). Taxonomy (GTDB): domain Bacteria; phylum Actinomycetota; class Actinomycetes; order Mycobacteriales; family Mycobacteriaceae; genus Gordonia. The sequence continues at coordinate 2,825 of CAZVVS010000361.1, read as the reverse complement.
TGGTCGGGACCGTCCCGGCCTTCAGCACCTTGCAGGTCGCCGCCCGGTCGCTGTGGAGGCTGAGCAGCTCGAACTTGCCGCTGGTCTGCAGCACGTCCTTGAGCGCGGCGTTGTCGGCCCAGCTCGGCCCGAGGTTGTCGACGATCACCGTGTAGGTCAGGATGTCGGCGGCCCGCACGGCGCCGTCGCGCTTCCCGAACTTGGTGACCTTGAGGTCCGCCTTCTGCAGGATGAAGTTCTCGCTGCAGGCGCGGTTGTTGAGCTCGTTGATGCCGTCGGGCGTGTCGCTCTTGACATCGGCGCAGTTGGTGATGAAGTCACCGGGCTGCGTGCCCGGCCGCACCAGGGCGTAGATGTCGACCGACTTCATCGCGCCCGGCTTCATCGTGCCGAACTCGCAGGTCACCACATCCGCGCCACCCGGGCCGCTGTCGCGCGCCACGTCGCACAGCCCGGTGTCGATCTCGTAGTCGACCTCCTTGGGCAGCGTGTCGGTGACGACGACGTTGACCGCGTCGGAGGGACCGAGGTTGGTCACCTTGACGGTGTAGCGCTTCTGCTCGCCCGCCGCCACCTTGACCGGGTCGCTCCACTTCTCGATCAGGAGGTCGGCCATCGGCGAGATGGTCAGGCAGAAGGTCGCAGTGTTGTTGCCCTCATCCGGATCGGTCGTGTCCGAGCTGATGAACACGTTGTTGCAGTAGGAACCGGCCGGCGTGTCGCTCTTGACGCGGACCGTCACCACGATCTGGCCGCCCTGGCCCGGCGCGATGTCGCCGAGCTCGCACTGGACCGAGTCGACCAGCGCCGGATCGCCCTTGCGCAGGTGGCAGGTCGCCGAATCCGAGACCGGCGAGCCGTCGACCACGTCGACGCTGAGCAGCTCGAACTCCTGCGGCAGCACGTCGCTCAGGATGACGTCGCGCGCCACCGAGGGCCCGTTGTTGCGGTAGGTGATGTCGAAGCTCGTGATGTCGCCGGCCTTGACCGGGTTCGGGTTGCCGAACTTCTCCACCTGCAGGTCCGCCTCGGTCCCGACCATGGTGATCAGGTGGTCCCAGTTGTTGCTGTTGTCGTCGTCGAAGTTCTCGGAGTAGACGTAGACGTCGTTCTCCAGCTTCGCGCCTTCCGACACATCCGCGTGGACGTTCGCGTTGACCGTGACCGTCTTGCTCTGGCCCGGCCGCAGCAGGCCCAGACCGCAGGTCAGCTTGTCGGCCGGGTTGCCGGCGGCGCCGGTCGCGCACTGGCTGACGCCGTCGTCAACCGTCGCGCCGGTCACCGTGATCCCCGCCGGCAGGCGGTCGAGCAGCACCACGTTCTCGGCGTCGCTCGGGCCGTTGTTGGTTACCGTGATCTCGTAGGTGATCGGCGTGCCCGCCACCACCATCGCCGGGCCGGTCTTCTCGACCGAGAGGTCCGCGATGTCGATGATGTCGTGCTCGACGAAGGCGTTGTTGTTCGAGCGGTCCGGATCGAAGGCGTCCGAGACCACCGAGGCGACGTTGTTGATGTCCTGGGTCTGGCGGGCGCGCACGCGCATCGTCAGGATCCAGCGGCCGCTGTTCGGCGGGCCGTCGGCCGCGAGCACTTCCAGCGGCTCGGCCAGCGTGCAGTCGACCTCCAGGCGGTTGGCGATGTTCGGCACGCCGGTGTTCGGGTTGACGTCGAAGGCCGGCGGCGCCGGCACGTCCGGCGGCCAGGCATCGGCCGAGAGGTTGGCGTCGATCGGCACGAGGCCCTGCGGCAGGATCCGGCAGCTCGCCTCGCGGTCGCTGACGATGTCGACCAGGTCGAAGGTTCCGCTCGACTGGAGGACGTCCTTCAGCGCCACGCCGTCGGCCCAGCTCGGCCCGAGGTTGTCGGTGATGACCGTGTAGGTCAGCACGTCGCCCGCGCGCACCGCGCCGTCCGGCTTGCCGAACTTGCGGACGTGCAGGTCGGCCTTCTGGAGCACCAGGTTCTCCGAGCACGCCCGGTTGTTGTCGGGGTTCGGGTCGGCGGTGCTGCTCGATACGACGGCGCAGTTGACGATCGTCGTCCCCGGCGCGACATCCGGGTCGACGCGCGCGTAGATGTCGAACTGGAACATGCCGCCGGGCGGCAGGGTGCCGACGTTGCAGGTCACCACGTCCGGCTCGCCCAGAACCACCGAGCAGAGGCCGGTGTTGATCTCGTAGTCCACCTCGGCCGGCAGCGTGTCGATGATCACGACGTCGTTGGCGTTCGAGGAGCCGAGGTTGGTCACCTTGACGGTGTACTTCTTCTGCTCGCCGGCGTAGACCTTGACCGGGTCGCTCCACTTCTGGATCAACAGGTCCGCCCGGCACTCGACCGGCGTGACCAGCGAGAAGGTGTTGTCCGGCAGCGTCACCGGATCGGTCTCGGACGGCGACGACACCTCGACCGTGTTGGTCAGGAAGGGCAGATCGTCGCAGTCGTAGTCGGCGTTGACCATCGCCCGGATCACGACCTCGACCGTCGCGCCGGCCTCGATCACCCCGAGCTGGCACTTCACCTCGCCCGTCGGCAGGCCGACGCAGGAGCCCGCACCCACCGTCACGGTCGCGCTCAGGAAGGTCGTGCCCAAGGGCAGCGTGTCGACGAGCAGCACGTTGGCGGCGTCCGAGATGCCGTTGTTGACCACCGTGATGGTGTACTCGATCGGCTCGCCGGCCACCGCGGCATCCTCGAAGTCGTCGGTCACGTCGCCGTCGTCGTCGCGGTCGGAGATCTTGGTGACCGCGAGGTCGGCCACGCTCTTGACCGTCGTCAGCGTGGAGTCGAAGTTGTTGCTGTTGTCGTCGTCGAAGTTGTCGGAGAGG
>CAZVVS010000360.1:0-5421 GCA_964630585.1 uncultured Gordonia sp. | reverse complement strand
AGGTCGTCCACCACGACACATCGCCGGCCTGGACGCCCGTCCGCGATCTTCTCAAACGATTCGGCTCGCCTCGAGTCCAGGAGTAGGACAGCGCCGCCCACCCGAGTTGCGAGGTCCTCATGCTTCCTGCTGGGCGACCACTACCCACCGATGCCCCCAAGGTCCGGAGCGATGCCATCGAACAGTCGATCCGATTGCCCCTCGAGGGTGCGGTACGTAGGCTCGCCGAAGGTCGGCTGAAGTCCGAGAGAATCGGCGTCTCTAGCCCAAACGTCAGACGACGCTCCAGTCTTCTCGCACCCTGAGGACCTCACGAGACCGAATAGCTTGACAGTCCCTCGGCCAGTCGGACGCTACGAGCCTCGTCGAAGTCGACCCTCGGGCAACCCCCATGCCCGTGACTCATGACAGGCTGTACCGGCTGTGGAAGGGCTCGCTGGCGACCTCGGTATAGAAGGCCTAGAGGACGCCCAGCAGACTGGACGCGGCGGGTTCTCGACGGTGTACCGCGCCTATCAGCCGAGATTCGATCGTCATGTCGCGGCGAAGGTTCTGCTCGGCCCCACGACGACGACGACCACCAGCGTCGTCGAGCCCGAGCCTGAGCAGATCGGGCCGACTGAGGCGGTGCCGGGCTGGGCGGCGGACCACAGCCAGTACCGGGTCGAGCTTCTAGCGGTGCAGACCGCAGTTGGGGCGAGCCTTGAACGGGAGCAGCAGGCGTGCGCCGAGCGAGATGCGATCCGGGACCGATGGGAACCGACCCTCGTGCCTGCGCCGGACCCGGTTCTCAGCGGAGATGCCACTGAGCTGTTCTCGGCCGCTGAGCAGTACACCTCGATCTGCATCGAGACGCCGTGGGTCATCGAGACCGATCGTTCGACAGTGGAGCGGATGGAGGCCGCCCACTGGCGCATCGTGGACCAGATCTACCTGCTCGGAACGAACTACACCGGTCGGTAGCCCGACGCCTCCTTACCCTTCGGGCGTTCTGGGCTCAGTCGGTGCTTATGAAAGCTGACAGGTCGTCAGGGAGCAGGCGTTGTTCGGGGTCGGCAGCGCTGTTGTCGAACCTCACGCCGTCGGCCTCGAGTGCCTTCTGCTGGGAACGTGTGTCAGTCGGGCCGGTCCAGGCGAAGCCGGGGCGGGGTCTCCCGTCGGCGCCCACTACTCGCCAGACGTTCTTGCACTCCTTACAGGGAGGGATGTGGTTGCCGACCGCTTGGGGGGCCGGTGCCGACTGCCTTGGCGAGGTCGCCGTACCCGGTCACGGGGCAGCGTGGTCTCTTGGCCCACCGGGCGTGTACTGCCTGGTAGGTTCGAAAGCCCTCCGACATGTGGGTGTGTCAAGTCGAAATGGAGTCCTGCGATGCAATCAGTTGCATTGGCACTGGGTGGAGCACTCACGCTCTTTCTCTACTTCCGGGCGATCGAGTCGAACTGGCCGTTCAGCTACTATTCCCTCACTTCACTGGACGTATCTTATCGAGCCTCACAAAGTCCAGTTCGATATTGCTTGTTTCGGTTTGGTCCGGTCTTCGTCGTATCACTATTTGCGTCGGTAACAGCAACCCGCTTACCGTCAGTCACCGCCAGCCCGATGGCGATCGCCATCGTAATACCGGCAATTCACGGAATACCGGCCCTCATATTTCCCGCACTGTCTAGGGCCTTTGGATGGAATCGATCACGTTCCTGGGCGCTAGTCACCACCTACATTGTCGTCTACCTAATCACACTCTTGGTGGGCGCATTAGCTGGGTTCGTTCGCTACCGAGCTTCCCCGGCGGTGCCTACACCAGATGCTGTTGTAGCTACGCTATGGACTGGACTCATTGCTGGCATAGCAGGGGTACTGGTTGTTAGTGCCAGTAGGGCCAAGGCGGCTGACGCTCATGGTGCACTGACAGTCTCTTGGCGGCAACTCAACCCGCTCTTGAAGATCCATGCAACCCGCAAGGCTAAGGAAGGTGGGGTCGACGAGTTCTTGGTTCTTGCAGTAATGGCAGTCGAGAACCTTCAGAGGCCGCCCTGGTTTCGAAGGGCCGAGCGATGGAAGGGTAAGTTGTTTCGCCGAGGCACTTACGGAATAATGCAAGTTGAAGCGCAAAGCCCAATTTCGGACGAGGAATCGATCGATCGATCGATCACCAAGTTCTATGGTGTCGAGCTTCATAACGAGAGTGGGTATCCGTCTCCTGATGCCTTTAGGCAGTTCGGCCATGACTACAACGGAGCCAAGGCGTACGGGGATCTGCTTATTGAGGCTTACCATTTGGTGGGCGGAGGGAGGCGGGTAGACCTTGTGGAGCCGGATGGTGATCAGTATGTGACGAAGGCGGAGCAGGACGAGTTGTATCTCAGCGTAGGGAAGGCCGTAGTGCCCATTCTTCTCGAAATGTTCCGAGGGGACGACGTGGATGACTCAGACGACGGCGATTCATCACCAGCGAGTGCTTCGCCGAACTAGCAGCACTTAGTAGGCGTGTTCCGGTCATCGCCTGAAGGCCCTCGTGGCGCAAGACCTCAGTCACCAGCCATCCAGCCCGGTCTGTCGCTGGCCCTGAACGCTGTCGGACTTCGGCACCCCGGGTCCGTCTGGCCACCGTGCGGCCATGAGCGGGCTGCCGCCCGACCCGCGGCCACATGACAGGCTGCAGTAATGGGCCACCGTGAAGAGGGACGATCCTGCAAGCGGTGCAGCCACGCCTGGTTCGCCGTGGCCGACTGGCCTGGGTGCATCAGGAAGGAACGGGGATGAATCAGCGGTTCAGCAGCTGTGGGGCTCTGCCACGGCGACTGCCGACTGGCTACCCGACGTGTGGCCGACCGGAATAGCCCGAATGCCGCTCGGTCCATGGCCCGAATGCCATTCGGTCCTATGATCCGAATGCCTTCGGGATGGGTGAAACACAAGGGGTGAAACATCTGTCGCGCTAGTGCATGGGCATCCAATAGTATGGATAGGCATTCATTCGGTATGTGCGGGTGGGCGCCGAAGGTGGGCTATCTTCCGAACTGACCTACGGGTCTTCGTGGCCCCCGTGCCCAACATGTCATCAGTGCCCCTACGTGGGCCGTAGCGAGCGTTCAAACGCGACGGCCAGATGGAGGGTGCCAGGTGACGACTGAGGATCCCGAGAGCAAGGCCCACTCAGGGCCAAGGCGCAAGACCTCTTCCACCTCGATTGAGCGTGCCGAAACCGAACATCGCGCCATCGAGCTCCGGCGGGCCGGCCACACCTTCGACCAGATCGCCGACAAACTCGGACTGCCCAACCGTGGGGTCGCGCACAGATACGTCACCCGCGGCTTGGCCCGATGGATGCGGCCGGCGGCCGATGAGCTACGCGCTGAGGAGCTGGACCGGACTGATGCTCTCATCGCCCGCCTCTGGCCACTGGTCGATCGCGACTCCCCCAAGCTCACCGCGGTCGACCGGCTGCTCCGTGTGCTCGATTACCGGGCCAAGATCGCCGGCCTCTACGCCCCTGTACGCCAGGAGGTGGACGTCGACGTGCGGGCCGAGGTCGTGAGCCGCAAGATCGAAGCGGTCCAGGTCCTCGAGGCCATAGCCCGTGAGGCCCTCGGCGAGGCGGAGAGTGACGATGACGACGAGTGACCCCAGGAGGCCGTCGCCAGGTGACGACCTTGCCGCGAGGGTCGAACTCCTCAAGATTCCCTACTGCCCGCTGACCCCCACCGCCCACCAGGCCAAGTTCCTGGTCGACCTCGGTTCCGAGGCCCTCTATGGAGGCGCCGCCGGTGGCGGCAAGTCCGTGGCTCTCCTCATGGCCGCGCTGCAGTTCGTCGAAGTGCCCGGCTACGCCGCCATCATCTTCCGGCCCACACTGGCCGAGTCCTCCCAGCCGTCGGGTCCCATTGCCGTCGCCCTGGAGTGGATTGGACGGCAGGCGGTGTGGGACAAGGGCAAGTCGCGGTGGCGGTTCAAGTCCGGCGCCACCCTGTCCTTCGGCTACCTCGACAACGAGCATGACAAGTACCGCTACCTCGGGGGTGAGTACCAGTTCATCGGGTTCGACGAGCTCACCCAGTTCGCCGAGGACGACTACCGCTACCTCTTCAGTCGCCGCCGGCGGCCGAGCACCGACCAGCCGCTGTCGAAGGTGCCGCTACGTACTCGATCGACCTCCAACCCCGGTGGCCCCGGTCACGACTGGGTGCGACGCACCTTCATCGAGCCCAACCGGCCCAACCAGATCGCCACGCTCGAGACCGCGCCGAGCTACTACCCGGCCCGCATCCAGGACAACCCCCACCTGGACGCCGACAACTACATCGCCAGCCTCAATCGACTTCCTCCCGTCGAGCGCGAACGGCTCCTGAACGGCAACTGGGATGTCCGACCAGAAGGACGCCTCTTCCAGCGGTCATGGTTCCCCCCCGTGGCACCAGACCTCGTGCCCGACGACTGCGGCCGTGTGCGGTACTGGGACCTCGCCGCCACACCCAAGACCCCCGGGTCCGACCCGGACTACACCGCCGGCGCACTCGTCGCCAGCGACGCCAACGGCAAGTACTACCTCTGCGACATCGCCCGCCGGCGGGCCAGCCCCCTGGAGATCGAACGGTTCGTTCGGGCCACCGCCGAGAGGGACGGCACCGACGTGAAGATCTACATCGAGCAGGAACCCGGCTCGGCCGGCAAGAGCGTCACCGACAACTACCGCACCCGCGTGCTCGACGGCTACGCGGTTCGAGCCGACCGGCCTACGGGTAACAAGATCATGCGGGCCGAGCCTGTCGCCGCCCGAGCTGAGGCTGGCGACATCCACCTCGTCCATGGGAACTGGAATGACGCCTTCCTCGACGAGGCCGAGATCTTCCCGGACGGCGCCCACGACGACCAGATCGATGCGCTCGCCGGCGCCATGAACGCACTGCGCAGCCGCCGCGACTTCACGTTCCTGGACGGCTTCGACCCCTCTGAGCTGACGAAGTCGAGCCACTGGCGCTCCTTCGGTTAGTGATCGGCAGCACTCGAGGGCCGCCAGCCGGAATTCCCCGTCGATCGGCGCGATGGTCGTCGGGTGAAGCGGCCCGCCAGCGCTGCGGACTACCGCATCACCAAGCCCTGCTGGCGAACTCCAGACTCCAGGCCAGCGTTGCTGTGGCCGTCGGCCTGCCGTTCGGTAGGCCCCAGCGCGGTCACGACCGGAACGTACGGTTCTCAGCGATGCAGATGTGGGAGGACCGGTCGGTGTTGGAGGCGGCGTCGTGGCGGCTGGCCAGCGAGTTGGTGCGGCGGCACCCCGACACCGTGCGGCTCATCCGGGCGCATCCCGGCGGGGGTCAGTCCGACGTGCTGTGGATCCTGCCCACTGCCGGTGAGGAGGGTGACATCCGGCTCAACAGGGAGGGCACAATCCAGGTGTTGGAGCGCTTCGACGGCCGTCCCGC
>CAZVVS010000359.1:0-5431 GCA_964630585.1 uncultured Gordonia sp. | reverse complement strand
CGCGGGGTCGGCCTGCACATCGTGCTGCCGTTCTCCGTCGACGAGTTCGTCGATATCTCGGTGCGACCTGGTGGCGAGCAGTGGGTCGAGCGGTTCCACCGTTGCCTCGCGTCGGCGGAGTCCGTGATGATCTGCTGCGACAGTCCGTTCCTCGGCGACGACGACCTGTTCACCTACGCGTCGCGGGTCGCCATGGGCGAGGCTCGCCGACGTTCCGTCGAGCTCGACGCCGACGCGGTCCAACTCGCGATCTGGGACGGACGGGGAGGCGGCGACGCCGGTACCGGATGGGATGTGGCCGCTTGGCGCTCCTCCGGCGGCACGACCGTCGTGATCCCGCCGGATCCCGACAACACCGAGGATGCCGAAGGCGCCCACGTCCGCGACATCGCGAATGCCGGGCGCGACGCCACCGCGTTCGATACCGCGTCAGACGTCGCGCGACGCGAGGTGATGGCGGTGCTCTTCGGCGATCTCCAAGGGGTCAGCCGGCTACACGACGATCAGTACGAGCCGTTCGTGATCGACGTGCTCGGACACCTCGGCTCCATACTCGACCGCCACGACGACGCGATCGTCCGCCGAAACAGTTGGGGTGACGCGGTGTTCATCGCGTTCCGCGACGCCCCCGTCGCGGCCCGGGTCGCGCTCGAGCTGCAGGAAGCCATCGGTGCGCTCGACCTCGACTCGAAGGGGCTCCCGGAGGACTTCCTCCTCCGCCTCGCCGCCCATGCCGGGCCGGTGTGGGTGATGGCCGATCCGATCCGCGGCGACGTCGGCCTGTTCGGGCGCGAGTTGACGCGGGCAGCGCGCATCGAGCCGCGCACGCCCCCGGGCGAGGTGTACGCAACACGCCAGTTCGCAGCGTTGGTCGCGCTCGAAGGCGACGGTGACATCCTGACCGAGTACGTGGGGCACCTGACCACCGCACGCGAGTTCGAGACCGTTCCCATGTTCGTCCTGAAACGGGCGAGCGGGTGAAGTGTGCCGGTCGGCACGCTTCGATGTTGCGCTCCCCCACAGACCTCCGAGCCGGAGAGGCGGACCATGTGGTCATGGCCTCGGCACCGAGTCGGGGCCCGCACCGAAGGAGAACCACCATGAACACCCACCGCACCCGTACCGCCGCCGTCGCCCTGTTCACCCTGATCGGCTCGATCGCCGGCCTCGGCATCACCGCCCCGAGCGCCTCGGCGGCCGTGTACGTCGGCGGGTTCAACCGAGCCACGTGCAACCCCACCAACCACACCATCTTCCATTCGATGGAGGTGTACCGGTCAGCTGGGGAGACGGTCTACCTCCGGAGCATCCTCGTCAACAGCGGCGGTGGCAGCAGCATCGGCGCATGGCAATACGGCGGGAACAGCGGCACCGCCAAGGCGACGTATAACTGGACCGGAGCCAGCGGCCGCTTCAGCGTCTACATGCAGTACGCCGTGTGGAACCCCCGCACCCAGCAGTACGTGTACTCGACCGTGCAGCTGACGGGCTCCCAGCTCGAGACCTACGGCCGCTACATCGGGAACTACACCTACGCCGGTGGTGGGAACGGGTACTGCAACGCCTGAACCCCTCCCCAGACTCGAAACCGACGGCTGGCGGTCTGCACGGACCGCCAGCCGTCGGCGCGTGCCCGCCTCATCGATCCCTCGCTTCTGTCGTTCCGGCCGGCCGAGGACGCCGCCGAGCACTCCCGCCGCGTGCTCGACGAAACGGAGACGGCTTCCGGCTCTGATGTTGCGAGGCCGAGCATCAGACGCGTCGGCGGTCGCTCGTGGCCTGGGCTGGTGAAACAGATCGCCCCGCCGTCACCAAGCGCCGGCTCTCCGACGAAGATCGATCGCGGGCGACCTATCGGTGGAAGCGCCCGGTTGAGGAACGTCTCGCGATGGCCACCGAGCTCAGCTTGGAGTGTGGTGATGCGCCTATTGACCGACGACTTCGTCGAGTTCATCGAGTGTTGAACCGCGCGTGAGGTTCGCTTCCTGATCGTCGGTGGCTACGCGTTGGCCGCGCACGGTTACCCGCGAGCGGCGAAGGAACTGAGCGTGTGGCTGATGATCGATCCTGAGAACGCGGAGCGCGTCGTCGGCGCGCTCAGTGACTTCGGGATGGGCACTCTCGGACTGACCGCAAAGGACTTCCTTGAGCCCGAGATCGTCGTGCAACTCGGCTACCCGCCGGCACGCATCGACCCTCTGACGTCGATCAGCGGCGTCAGCTTCGAAGGGTGCTGGGAGAACCGAGTCATGGCCAACGTCGGCGAGCTCACCGTCGGCTTCATCTCCGCCGAGGACCTCATCCGCAACAAACGCGCCGCGGGGAGGCCCCAGGACCTCGTCGATGCGGACAACTTGGAGGAGTACACGGACTGAGTCCGTCGTCGCTCACCCACCCGGCAGTTCGTGGTTCCAAAACAGTCCTGCCGAGGGCACCAATCTGACCCGTGAGCGCGACTACTCGAACCCGGAGCTCCGGATCGGGGCCGGAGCCCATGTCGGCCACTCCGGCTGCCCCAGCTGCCGCCCACGCGTCCACGTTGCGACGACCCGCAATGGCTGGGCTGCCCGCGAGTTGTCATACACGATCGCGCTGTCGACGATCCGGATTGCAGAAGCGACAAGTGGCCAGAGGCGTTCGTAACGCTGTCGAACTTTCTCCTCGGGACCGGCGTGACCTCCAACGGGAACACGATCGGCGACGCGAGCCACTGCGAGATCCTCCGGGACCATGACGACGTGCAGGGTCACGAGGTAGCCAGCAGCCACGGCCTTCTCGACAAGGTCGACCTTGGAATCGTGGGAGAAGACCGTCTCAGTCGCGAACGAGCAACGCTGTTCGATCAGCTCTGCACGCCTCGAGGCTGCGACCTGCGCCGCCTCGTAGGATCCGTCCGCCGGGTCGGAGGCCCATACCTCGGCCGCAATGACGTCCGCGTTGACGAATTCAAGGTGGGTCTCCGGTCCGATGATCTCGTCGAACAGCGTCGACTTTCCCGCGCCGTTCGGCCCAGCGATCAAATAGAGAACCGGGTCGGTCATCAGGGGGTCGAGCGAGCGCCCGAAGCTCGACGCTTGGGTTTGCGCCCGGGCTTCGAAGCACGGGCATCGGTTGGCTTGACCACAGCCCTGGCGGAGGCGACGCCCGGAGCCACCTTGCGAGTAGCAGCCCCGCTGGCCGCTTTCGTGGATTTCGTGGCCTTGGCCTTCAGGGCGTTCTGCGACGCGCGAGCGGTGGGCGAGCTTTCGACAGGCGACCGCTCGACGACCTTTCCGTCTTCGTCGAGTTCGATCCATGAGCGACCCGCAGCCGCGAACCTCGCGGCCAGGTCCAGCGCTTCTCGGCGGGACATCATCCGCTCCGTCCACTCGGCGCGAACGACCGCTTGCTCCTTCGGGTTCAGCGAGTCGCATGTTCGAGCTCCAGCGAGAACCTCTGCGAGATCTCGTTGCGAGATGCCAGATGACGCCTCGACCTCTCGCCCGATTCGCGCCCAGTGCGCGACCTGTTGCGACGCGCTCCGACTCCGAGCCTCCCCCGCGAGCTTCGCGGACGCACACAGGTCGTCATCGATCCGGGCAGGTGATGTGGGCACCATTGCCGATCCTCCGAAGCCGTTCCGGAAAAGCGTAGCGGTCTGCAACAGTGATCTCTCCTATGACGGAGTCACGTCAGATCGAGGTTCGAGCAAAGTCCTGCCAAGTGCACCACTTTGTCTCACACCCTGCTCTTCGGCGGCACCATCGAGGACGCACCTACACGGTCAGCCTCGAGCGCGGGAGCTGACCGGGTCCGCGAGGCCTAGGCCTGGGTGTGGCTGACAGCACAGGGCCTCAGATCACGGTTCCAAACAGTCCCTGCCCAGGTCAGCGACCGGCTACGCCGGCTCGACAACCGAGCCGTAGCGCTGCTGCGCTCCCTGTGCGGAGACTCCGAGTTCCGCTCCGATCCGTTTCCACGACACGCCGGCGCGGCGCGCCGCGACAACGGCATCGGCCACCTGACGCTCACTACGCGCTCGACCCAGAGCAGCTCGACGCAAGAGATCCGCCGCGACCTCGACCTCATCGTCAGGCGTCGGCTCGTAGTCCTCAAGCTTCTTGGCGAGCTCGTCAGCGTGATCAAGGATGTCTTGCAGAGATCGGGGCATGTCGTTCACCTCAGGAACCGGGGTCGGGCCACCATGGCGTGGATGATGAATTCGATACCCTCTGCAGTGGCAACGCCGACCTGCAGCAACCGACCGGACGGGTCGGGCCCGACGAGCATCGTCAAGTCGTCGACATCGAAACTCGAACCGGGTTGCGGTAGGCGTGAAGCATCTCGTCGTCGGTGATCATGTGCTTGCGGGCGCTCGCCAGGAGACTGGATCCACCGCCGTCAATATACCTTGACGAATCGGGTTGGCGGACCATCGACCTCGACAGACCTACCCAGATAGGCCGTGGTTCCAACACAGTCCTGCCAAGGGCACAACGTTGTCGAAGTTGCAACAGGGTGGTTCTCTCACCACACCGCGCTCGGGGCGGGTCGCCTACATGGACCGATTGAGCGCTCGTCAACGGCGGCTCACGCGTTGAGCTGACGGCGACCACTCGGAACGAAGGGCTCGAGCAACCGCCGGCGCACCGGTCATCTCGCTGCTGTGTCCATCCCATGGGCATCATCGAGAGGCGTCCGGACGTGCGACAGATCTCGAACATCTCGACTCTTCCGGGAAGGGAAGCACCGACTGGGTCCGTTGCCGGCCGGCTCAGGAACGACGTCGTCACGCACAGTTCGCGCCATAGCCTGCGGGCATGCGGACCTACTGGTGTTCCGACCACGTCGAGCACAACCCTGGTTGGCTTTCCCAGCCTGCTGGCGGGACGGCGAACTACTACAGCGAGGTGGCGGAGCGAGGCGTCGTGATCCTCGACGCGATCGCCGACGCCGGCCTCGGCACGGCCATCGACGTGGCCGGGGCTGCGGTCGATCTTCCGGCTGTCGTCGATCATGTCCACGACCCCGCGATGGTGGAGTTCCTTCAGGTTGCCTTCGATCGGGTCGCCGGCGAGGAGCACTGGGACGCGCCAGACACGCCGGGCGAACGTCGCGTCGTGATCGCCGAGACCTTCGTCCGCGCCGATGACCCCACGGCCGCCCGCTCCCGGTCGGCACGGGCAGAGCTCGGGCGTTGGTGCGCCGACACGTCGGCACCGCTGTTTGCCGGCACGTGGGCGGCTGTGGCCGGGGCCGCCCGTTCCGCCGCTGCAGCGGCCGACGACGTGGCAGGTGGTGCTCGCTCCGCCTATGCGCTGTGCCGCCCGCCAGGGCATCACGCCGGGCGCTCCCGGTTCGGTGGCTTCTGCTACCTCAACAACGCCGCGATCGCTGCTACCCAGCTCGGAGTCGCCGGGCTCCGGGTAGCGATTCTCGACGTCGACCTGCA
>CAZVVS010000358.1:0-5431 GCA_964630585.1 uncultured Gordonia sp. | reverse complement strand
CACACGGCCTACTCGGTTCCGGAGTCGGTGGCGAAGCGAATCCACACGCGTTTGTTGAACAGCCGTTGATGACGGCAGGGTAATCCTCTTGTCACCCTGCCTCGCAGATGGAGTCGCTGCACGCTGCCCCAGTTCCCGGTCGCGGATCCATGCGGGAAGGCTCGAACTGCTGGGCCGTGGCCTCGGTGATCAGGGCCCCCAGGTCCCGACCGAGCTGCAGATCGTCATAGGCACCGAAGACGTGCCGGCGAACTCGCCCCACCGTGTCGATCAGGATCACGGTGGGTGTGCCGCGCATGCCGTACGCCCGCATCGTGCGAGGTAGCGGGTCGCCGGCGTCGCCCCGGTCATCAACGGCGACTGGGAACCGCACCCGGTATTCGTGCAGGAACACCTCGAGTGCCGCCGGTCCCATCACGTCGTGATGCTCGAACACGGTATGCAGGCCGACGACAGCCACCGGTTCCTTGGCGAACAGCGAGGCCACGCGTTGCGCCTGCGGCAGACCCACCGACACGCAGCCAGGGCACAGCATCTGGAAGGCATGGAGCATCACGACGCGTCCCCGCAAGCCCTCGAGCGTGAGCGGCTCTGGCGTGTTGAACCACCGCGAGGTGGACCACGCGGGCGCCGTCGGCGTGGGCATCAGAAGTCGCCGTCCTTCACGTACGGATGGCTCCAGAGCGTCACCTGCAGCAGGCACGACTTCACCCAGGCGGCGTGCATCGCATCGACCTCTGCCGCGTCGTGCCCTCGGGCCGCGAGGAACGGCTTCAGCGTCGTCGTCACGGGGACGACGAGGAGGAACAGATCGCGAAAGGGGACGAGCGCCGTCGATGGGGCACCGTCGGTCCGGTTCTTCTTCGCCCGGTGGTGCCGCAAGCCAATCTCATGCTGGTAGTCGAGCCACGCCTGGTCGTAGTCGGCCCGCGCGGTGTCGAGTATCCACTGGCCGAAGCGGCGGCGGACGCCAGCGAGATACAGGCCAATCGGTTCGCCCGTGTCCTGGTGGGTGAACGAGGCGAGCAGGTGCGGCTGAGACCCGACAAAGCCGTACCACACGTCGAGAATGGCGTCGATCTGATCCTTCACTACGTCGTGCGACTGTCGCAAGGCGCGGATGTCGTCGTCACCGAACAGGACGCTTTGCTGCATGCGGGCGAAAGCGTCCAGGGAGATCGGCGAGCGCGCGATGGCCGCCGTGCCTGCTGTGTAACCGGGAATGCTGTTCGTCATCCGTCACCTCTCTTCGTTGGTTGGGCACACGGCTCCCCATGCGGCACACTGCCGGTGAGGGCGGCACGTGTGCGTTGTTCAGGCCGAGTTCGCAAACCTGGCCCAGGTGGTGTGCTGCTGCTCCTGCGGCGCCGGTGCGTGATCGCCGCAGTCGAGACGCAACTGGGCCGCCGCCATCGGGGCATCGACAAAGCCGCAGTGGTGGGGCGCGTCGCCGCGGTGCACGTACGGCCGAAAGTGGATGCACGTGGCACACATGCGGCTGACGGGAATCTGCCCCTGCACCTGCAAGGCGCGGATCATCTTCATCAGCGCGGTGAGCAGGGTCGCCTGCTCGGTGTGGGTCAGCGAACCGATCGCCTGCGTGAGGAACTCCGGCCACGCACGCGTACGCGCCGACAGGCGGATGCCGGCAGCCGTCAAACGCAACAGTTTGGCTCGTGGGTGCCGCGTGTCGGGCGTGCGCCGGACGAGGCGCTTGTCCGCCAACGTGGTGACGGCCTCGCTGACCGTGGGGAGACCGATCCCAAGACGGTCAGCCACCTCAGTCGCACTGAGCGCACCATCGGTGGCGAGCACCGCGAGAATCTGGCCCTGCGTCGGAGACAGCCTCTGCTCGCTGGCCTGACTCCACGTCTGGTGCTTGAGGGCGAGCCCGAGCTTGTGGAGGCCGGTCGCGAGGCGCCGGTCGAGCGGCGGAGAATCGAGTATGGGCGGCGTGACGTGGCGCACGACAACGAGCTTAGATTCGGACTCCGAAGTTGTCAATGTCGCGCACGACGACGCGCCTAGACCACGATGCCGGCCTGTGGAGTCTCGGCTCGCGATGTTCCGGCTCGAGGACGGCCCGCGGGTCGCGAGCCTTGCACATGCGGGCGTCGCCGGTGGCCACGGCACTCTGATGCGCTCGTGCTCACGCGGCGTCGTTCAGTTGAACAGTGTCGACCGCGCCGCGGCGGTAATGGCCGTGACCGCCGCATTCTGGATACGACGTTCCGCGGTGATCGCGTAGAAGCGCTCCCGGATGGCCGGGACCTCGGCGACGGCCGTGAGTCGATACCGTCGACGAACCTCGCCGGCAATGGCTGTCGGCACGAAGAGCGCTCCGGCTCCGCTTTCGCCGAACACTTTGGCGAGGGCGAAGTCGTCGAATTCTCCGGAAACGGGCGGGTCAATCCGCACCTGGCGGAGCCAGTCGGTCACCAACCGCCGCAGGGCGGTGCCCTCGCTCGGCAGCAGTAGGGAGGTCTGCGCCAGCGAGTTTGGGAAGTCTTTCCTCAACCGGCGTGCCAGGGTCGGGTGGGCGAACAGTGTGACGCTGCACTCGCCCAAGAGGTGATTGAACGCTTTGACGTTCACCGTGGGCGGCACAGGGATGTCGGACAGCACCAGATCGACCTCGTGAACGGCGAGAGCCGCCAGCAAGCGATCCACTCGGTCCTCACGGCACACGAGGCGAATCGGTGACGCCAGGCGCATGGCGGGCTCGATCAACCGGTAGGTGACAAGCTTGCTCATCGCGTCCGCGATTCCCACGACCAGCCGCAGAGGTCCGCGGGTCTCGCGAGCCCGGACGGCCTCCATCAGTTCCTGGCCCAGCGAGAAGATCCCGTCCGCGTACTGCAACACCACTCGACCCACGTCGGTCGGGACAAGGCGGCGCCCTGCGCGCTGGAACACCGGCGCTCCGAGCGCGCTCTCCAGGGCGTGGATATGGCTACTCACCGTCGGCTGAGTCACCCGGAGTGCTTTCGCCGCGCGCGCCACGCCGCCTTCGCGAACCACCGTCCACGCGCACAGGAGGTGGTGGTAGTTGAGGTCTGTCATTCACACAACATATCGAGAATCTGGATGTATGCGGCAAATAAATCGGCCTTGTCCGACGGTATGACCCCCGGGGAAACTGGAGGGTGTCAGAGGAGCAGCAGTGGCCGAACCGATCAGCGCCGAGTCCAACAACGTCCTTCGCCCGTGGTTCGACCTTTCACACGTTCGCGCTGACCTCCTGGCGGGTGTCACCACCGGCGTGGTCGCACTCCCTCTCGCGCTTGCCTTCGGCGAGGCGTCGGGTGCAGGTCCGATGGCGGGCCTCTGGGGCGCCATCATCCTCGGCTTCATCGCCGCGCTGCTGGGGGGAACCCCGACATTGGCCTCCGGCCCGACCGGCCCGATGGTCGTGGTGTTCGCCGGCATCTTCACGGCGCTGAACGGTGACCCCTCGCAGGTGTTCGCCGCGGTGCTCCTGGGCGGGATCCTGCAGGTGTTGATGGGCCTCGCCGGGCTCGGCCAGTACATCCGGCTGGTGCCGTATCCCGTCGTGTCCGGGTTCATGAGCGGCATCGGCGTCGTGATCATCTCCCTGCAGGTGTCGCGCCTCTTCGGACATGAGCCCGAGGGCGGCGGAACGATACCCGCCCTCACGGCGATTCCCGGCGCGATGGCGAACCCCAATTGGCCGGCGCTCGGTCTTGGGCTTCTCGCGATCGGCACGGTGTTCGTGTGGCCGAAGCGGTGGGCAAGGGTACTCCCGGGGTCCCTGGCCGCCCTCGTCGCAGGAACGGTCGCGAGCGGATTCCTTATCGGTGCCCCACTCCTTGGCGAGATTCCCACAGGACTCCCTGCGCTGGTGCTACCGAGCCTGTCCTCGGAGACGTTCCTGTTGGTGCTCGAGTCGGCCGTGGTTCTCGCGGCCCTTGGATCGATCGACACTCTCATTACGGCACTGGTGGCCGACAACCTCACGGCCACGCGCCACGTGTCCCGTCAGGAACTGATTGGCCAGGGCGTGGGCAACGCGGTCGCCGGGCTGTTCGGCGCCGTCCCCGGCGCTGGCGCGACGATGCGCACCGTCGTCAACATCCGGGCGGGGGCGAGGACGCGGCTCTCCGGCATGACGCATGCAGCGCTGCTGTTCGCCGTGGTGGTCGCACTCGCGCCGCTCGCCTCACGAGTGCCCCATGCGGTGCTGGCCGGTATTCTCATCAAGGTCGGGTACGACATCATCGACTGGACCTACATTCGCCGCGCGCACCGAGGCCCGCGGTGGGACTTGCTCCTCATGGCGCTCGTGCTCGGGCTCACGGTCTTCGTCGACCTGATCACGGCGGTTGCTGTCGGAGTC
Organism: uncultured Gordonia sp.; assembly: GCA_964630585.1. Classification (GTDB taxonomy): domain Bacteria; phylum Actinomycetota; class Actinomycetes; order Mycobacteriales; family Mycobacteriaceae; genus Gordonia. The sequence goes on along the minus strand of CAZVVS010000358.1, from coordinate 1,074 downwards.
GTGGCCGCCGCGCTCGCGTTCGTCAAGCAACTGGCGGACGTGCAGATCGCCGCCCGCAAGGCCTCCCCGAACCAATACTTCACGTCGGAGGAAGCGGCGCTGTTCGAGGCGGCGCGGGCGCGCGTCACGTGGTTCAACTTCGCGGATGGCCCCCTGAGTTTCGGGGCCGCCGCCGACCTGGGACACCACGTTCGAGAACAGGCGCGCGGCGGTGCCAGTACGATCGCCCTGGACTTTTCGAGTGTGCCGTTCCTCGATCTGTCCGCGGCGATGGCCGTGCAGACGATTCTGACCGATGCGCGAGCCGCTGGACGCCAGGTCTGGCTCGTGGCCGCGAACCCTGACGTCGCGCGCGTGCTCTCAACATTGGAGATCGACCGAGCCATCGGCGATGACGCTCGTTTTTCGAGGCGCCTGGACGCGCTCAGGTCGGCGGCGACCTTGTCGCAACCGGCGATCGGCGCAACTGGCGAGTAGCCCCGTCCCCGGGGAGCGTCCGAGGCGTCAACCGCCCCCGGGCGCGACAGACAGAAGGAGTGACACCATGCGGACACAGACCCGTGAGACCCAGACGCATCTGACACCCGAAAGGGCCCTGGAGGTGCTCCGAGACGGCAATCGGCGCTTCGTGAACAACCTGCGAGCCAATCGCAACCTGCTTCAGCAGGTCAATGAGACTGCGTCCGGGCAATATCCCTTCGCCGTGGTCCTGAGCTGCATCGATTCGCGCACCTCGGCTGAGCTCATCTTCGACCAGGGCTTAGGGGATATCTTCAGCGTGCGTATCGCCGGCAACGTCGTGAACGAGGACATTCTGGGGAGCATGGAGTTCGCCTGTAAGGTGGCCGGGTCAAAGCTTATCGTCGTCCTCGGGCACACGCGGTGTGGGGCGATCCAAGGTGCGTGCGACGGCGTGGAGATGGGGCATCTCACGGGCCTTCTGGCCAAGATTGGCCCGTCAGTGCAGGCGGTGGACCGGGTCGGCGAGGCGGCGATGGATCGCGTCGAGCGGGTCGCCGTCGAGAACACGAGACGGCAGATGCGCTCGATCCTGGAGCGCAGCCCCATCCTCGA